>JBARUM010000069.1:0-5992 GCA_049645725.1 Maribacter sp. | reverse complement strand
AGTATTGTTTGATCTATTGAGTTTATATCCACATTTTCTTCCCAAAAAAGCTCTTCGGTCAATCGGGTTTCAAAGAATTGTCCGCGAGATAATCCGGTAACAATAAATGGGATTTGTTTATCTAATGCAATTTTTGTGCTCAGCGTATAAATGGTTTTAAAACACCCATCACATACGTTCTTATGGCGATGAAGACTATCTACGAAAATTGCATTCATGTGTTCTGTAGTACCATATACATGATCTACTTCCAGTTTGGTAACAATACGATTTATATTTTCTTTAGCTTGATCAGAGATATACCCGTTGTCTAGTGTAAAGGCCAGCACACGTAAGCCCATATTAATGAGTTGCGCCAAAATGTAAGTACTATCCTTCCCTCCGCTTAATAAGGATATACAATCATAATTTGGACTTTTACCTCTTTTAGAAATTAGGATTTGACGAAGCTCCTCCTCAGTTTTAAAATATTTATTGGCTTCTTCTTTGTAATCTTGGAATGCATTACAAATATGACAAATACCATTTGCATCAAAATCTGTGTTAGGGTAATTTGAAGGTATCCCACAGACTGTACAATTCTTAATTTCACTCTCTGGTATGGCCTTTTGATCTTCTATTAAAACAACGGCAACATCTTTTATAGCTTCATGTTTTGCCAAATTAGCTTCAATATCACTTAACTCTAATCTAAAACCGTTTAATTTCACTTGTTCATCTACTCTCCCTGAGTATTCAAATTCATCTTGCATATTCAATCGGACCAAATCGCCCGATCTATACATTTTTCTACCTTTTGAAAATGGATTTTCAATAAATTTATCTTTAGTTTGTTCAGGTAAATTTTGATACCCAGCAGCTAAACCCCTTCCAGCTAAATACAACTCTCCAGGAACTCCTTTCGGCACTCTGTTTAATTGAGTGTCTAATACATATGCACTCATATGATCAATTGGAATGCCAATAGGTACTGAAGAATCTTTGTGTTGAAGTTGATTGTATTTTGAAACAATACAGCCAACTGTGGCTTCTGTTGGACCATATTCATTATATATCCTCAAATCATCATTGAAAGAGTGTGTGATGTCTTCGGCTAATTGTCTTTTGAAGTCCTCACCACCAACAACCATCGTTTTAATTTTAGAATGCCTCATATCGGCACCCTTAATTAGGTTCAAATGAGATGGGGTAAGCTTTATAGTATTTACCTTATTTTGGGCTAATACTTCCATTAAAGATATATCTGGCCCCTGATTAGCCTCTGAATAAATAATCAATTTACCACCATTAAGTAAAGGAAGAAAAGTAGAGGTAATCGTAAGATCAAAACCAATTGAAGTGAACAAGGGCATTTTGAGTTTCTCGTTCGTACTATATGTTTTACTCGCCCAAATTAAGTAATTGCTAATTGCTCCTTGCGATATTAAAACTCCTTTAGGTTTACCGGTTGATCCAGACGTGTATAGGATATAGGCTACATCATCTTTATTAGTCTGAATTGATGTGAATTCACAATCTGTGTTTTTAGTATCCTTTAAAAATTCATTAAGGTTTATTGCTGAAATTTTACTATTACTTAGTTTGCCAATTAGAGTACTGCTCGTAAGTATTAATAATGCTTTTGCATCTTCTATGATATAAGCTAATCGTTGCACTGGTTGCTCTGAAGCTATTGGAATAAATGTGCCTCCTAATTTTAAAATAGCTAAAATGCCGATTATATACTCAGGTGATCTTTCTAGATGCAGAGCGACCCTAGGTTTTACCGAAGAACCTTTTTTTCTTAAATGATTTGCTAGGCTATTCGCTTTTTTATTCAATTCATCAAAGGAATATATTTTGTTTTTAAATTGTATGGCAGTTACCAACGGGTTCTTTTGTACTTGCTCTTCAAACGTTGATAGTATTGAATTATACGAATCTAAGGATTTAGAAGGGGTTGCAACAGCATCGTTTACCAATACAGGTTTAAAAATGGATTGATTAACATCAGCAATAAGTCCATCAAGAACGGCTATAAAATGGTACGGAACTTCATCAATTATACTTTGATTAAAAACACTAGTATTCAAATCAAGATAGACAGAAATTTCCCCAGTATTATCCATATCACTTACATGACAGCGTAACACGTGAGCGGGGTCACAATGGTCTGGATGTATCCATTCTGATTGCATTGGCATTCCATAAAAAGAAGAAAAATTGGAGTTGATATAATTCAATACGACATTAAAACTTTTACTCACTTTAGGCAGCGCCATGCCAGGCTGAGCGTACCTGAGATATTCATTTGTTTCTAATTTTATTTTCTCGAGTATACTTGAATAAGTTTCGCTCTCGTCAAAGCTTGCGAACAAGGGAAATACTTCGATAAGTAAACCTGGTGTTTTTTTGAAATTTTTAGTAGCCCTATTATGGGAAGGAGCACCAATAACTAAATTATTCTGTCCACTAACGCGATGCATAAACGTTAGTAGGGTAGTAGTAAGTAGATTGAATACTGTTAAATCTTGTGTCCAAGATCGTACGGTACGCAGCTGTGCTAATTGGTTGAGTTTAGTTGTGCGTTCTGCACCCAGCTTTACCCGAGTTCTTAAAGAGCGTGTTTGTTTTTGATTGTTTTTAATACCATAAAGTTGGGGTTCTTGAATGGGTGGCTTTGTTTTATGCTCCCAATGCTCAAGTATTTGCTCCGCTAATTCGTCATATTTTTGCTTGATTTCAAAACGTATATATTCTTCAAACTTTGGAACCTCTCCAATTTCTTGAGGAGTAT
Organism: Maribacter sp.; assembly: GCA_049645725.1. Lineage (GTDB taxonomy): Bacteria > Bacteroidota > Bacteroidia > Flavobacteriales > Flavobacteriaceae > Maribacter. The sequence goes on along the minus strand of JBARUM010000069.1, from coordinate 3,216 downwards.
GTTCCACGATATTTTTATAAATCTTGTTCTGAAGCTCGTAGAGTATTGCAGAAGTGGTGGCATCAGTAACTAGGTGGTGAATATTTAAAAACCAGATATACCTCTTTTCACCTGCTTTTATTAGTATAGACTTAAATAAGGGTTTGCTAAAGTCAAAATTAGCTTTTGTTTTTTTTTTAATCCAGTTTTGTATTTCATCTTCGGTTTTAGAAGTAAAATCTAAAAAGTCCATTGTATAGTCATATGTTTCTAAAATAGACTGAAAAGGAATATTTTCTTTTTCTACGAAAACGGTTCTTAAGGCATCTACCTTTTTTACTAGCATAGCAAAGGACTCTAAAAATATAGCGACATCTATATTTCCAGAAATATCAAAAGAATGCGCCATGTTGTACAACGGTACATTAGGGTTCAGCTTTTGTCCTGTCCATAAGGATAGTTGACTTTGCGTTAAGGGCAGATGGTTATTGCTCATAGTACTGTTTATGGATTTTGTTTGTGCTACCCTTTTTGGGTTGAGACGTAATCACTAATATGTTGAACAGTCATGAAATTTTCAATAATCATATCTTGTGGTGGTATTTTAGTTTCAAATTTTTTTTCAATAAATAAAACCAGTTTCATCATACCCAAGGAATCTAAGATACCATCGCCAAGCAAGTCATCGTCTGCATATAGTTCATCTTCCATTTCATTATTGAGCAATTGCTGCTGTATGTATTCTATTAGTATTTCATTCATAACTTGGGCACAAATAGTTCTTTTTTAATCGTATTTGAATTTACCTTTCCTGAACTGGTTCTCGGAAATACCTCGCATACTTTTATTACTGAAGGTATTGCATATACAGGAAGTATTGTTCTGCAAAAGCCTTTTAAATCTTCCTCTGTTTTAGTTGCACCATTAGTTAAAATTACCGCGGCAGCTAATAACTTTTCGCCATTTTCATTTTGTGTGGCGCATGCAACAGCCTCTTGAACTGATTCGTGTTGAGATAAAACACTTTCTATCTCGTCAAGTTCAATTCTGTAGCCTCTTATCTTAACTTGCCTGTCTGCTCTACCTAGAAAAAGTAAATTACCGTCCTCGTCTTCTTTCACTAGATCTCCGGTCCTGTAAAAAGTAAGCTTCAGATTATCAGCAACATATTCGTGATAATAAGAGAGATCTGTAAGTTGTTTGTTATTCCAATACCCAATCATCATGGTGGCTGATCGAATAACAAGTTCACCTTGTTCACCTTTTAAGACAGAATTACCGTTATCTGCTATAATTCTATATTCAGTATTACCCCATATTTTTCCTATCGGTAAATTCTCTTTGATAAGCGTAGAACTATCAAAATCATAGTTGGTACACTGATTTGTTTCTGCCGGCCCATAAATATTGGAATACCTCGGATGTGGCCAATATTCCATTAATTTCTTAAGATGTTTAATAGTAAAGATTTCTCCCGCAAAAAGAATCCATCTAAGGCTGCTATAATCATATTGATCAAGAATATCGGTTTGTGCTAGCTGTGCTAGCGCTAAGGGTACAGAATACCATACAGATACTTTTTCAGAAGCAATAAGTTTTGCTAGACTAACGGGCATTTTGGTATGCGCATCTGAAATTATCGTAGTAGTTGCTCCAACCAGCGGACCTCCAAAGTATGCAAAAGTGGACACGTCAAAATGGAGTGGGGCGTGATTAGCTATAATATCATTAGCATTTAAATCATAGCTTCTTGCTGCAAGTTTGGCGTATGCCATACCGCTATAATGCGTATGCATGATTCCTTTGGGAACGCCAGTAGAACCGGAAGTATACATAATATAAGCAAGATCATTTTCAAGAACTTCAACTTTTTGATACGCTTTTAAGTTCAAAGAAAAAATATAATTCCAATTTACTGAGATTGGATTGTCGTTGCTTTTTATTCCTACAATATATTGAATGGAATTTACTTCGGAATTAACTATTTTTTTTAATTTTCTACTCTGTTTATCCGTTGTAATTAAAAATTGAATATGGCAATCATCAATAAGAAATCGAGTTCTTTTATGAGGTGCAGAAGGGTCTAACGGCACATAAACGGCTCCAGATTTAAGAATACCGTACATGGCTAAAGATGTTTCAAGACATCGATGCATATAGATACCCACGCGGTCACCTTTGGTTACTCCATTATCTAGCAAGTACTTGGCAAGTTGGTTACTTTTAGTATTTAAATCATAGAAGGTATACACTTCCGATCCAAACCGAAAAGCCGTTTTTTGTGGATACAAGGAAGCAGATTTTTCTAATATATGGGGAATCGTATATATCACGTATTTAAATCGTTTTAGCGAATGAGTAATTTTGAAATTATATTTCGTTGAATATCCGAAGTACCCGCGTAAATGACTCCACCTACAGCATCTCTCAAATCACGCTCAATTTCATATTCAGATAAGTAACCGCTTCCTCCGAAAGATCGAATACTATCTAAGCTTGATTCGATAAAACTTTCGCTTAAGTGAAGTTTCAGCATTGCAGATTCCATCATAGCAGATTCACCAACACTTTTTAACCAAGCCACTTTGTATAGCAATAACCTTGATGTTTCTAATCTCAATTTCATGTTGGCTATCCTGTTTGAAACCGACTGAAATTTACCAACTGATTTTCCGAATTGCTTTCTTTTTTTTACAAAAGCGATGGAATCGTTCAATTGTCGTTCCATAGCCCCTAATTGACTCCCTAAAATACCACTTCTGTCATATTCTAACGAGGTGGTTGTAATGCTCCATCCTGCACCTTCCGCACCTAAACGATTTTCGGTAGGTACAAAGCAATCCTTAAAATTTAAATCTCCTATGGGCACGGTACGTAAGCCCATTTTAGATTTGTTTTCACTTTGAGTAAAGCCAAATGTACCCTTTTCTACCAAAAAGCCACTAATACCCCATTTACCAACTTTTGGATTCGTTGAACAGAATACTAAAGCTACATCGGCTACTGGCCCCAAAGTAATCAATCGTTTAGCGCCATTAAGCAGATAACCACCGTTAACTTTTTCTGCTGTCGTCTCCATTGAAAAAACGTCTGATCCAGCATTCGGTTCGGTAAGTGCATGACAACCGATCCATTCGCCTGAGGTCAGTTTTTTTAGAAATTTTTCTTTTTGAGCGTCGGTACCAAATTCTACGATGGGGAGTTGAACTGTCCACATTTGGGCATTCAAGCTAAATG
>JBARUM010000068.1:0-2302 GCA_049645725.1 Maribacter sp. | reverse complement strand
GGTATAATTTCTTCCAGGATTAGATGCCATTAATACCAATAATTCAAATTCTTTTGGCGACAATTCTATTTTTTTATCTTCCAGTATAACTTTCCGCTTATCAATATCAATATACAAGCCTTCCGCGGTTATAGCGGATGAATTTTTTTCTGGAACGTTTTTATTAGTGCTTCTGCGCAGCACAGCTTTAATCCTAGCCAGTAACTCACGAATACTAAAAGGTTTAGTAATATAGTCGTCAGCGCCAATCTCTAAACCTAACACCCGATCAATTTCCTCAGATTTTGCGGTGAGCATGATAACCGGTGTGTTTTTTTCAGACCTTAGTTTCTTACATATTTCCACTCCATCTAAAGTTGGTAGCGTTAGGTCTAATAACACCAGGTCATAATCATTTTCCAAAGCCATTTTTAGTCCTAGCGCACCATCTGTTGCCTTTGAAGTTTGATAGCTCAAATCGGTTAAGTGAAGTTCCAAAAGCCTTATTATTTCTGGATCATCTTCTATGATTAAAATTTTTTTCATAATAATACATTACAAATCAAGATAAAAAGTATCACACAGGTATCACAGGTGTTAATATGTGCGAAAGTCACAATACTTATGACCAATCTCTGATAACAGTCTGTAATGCAGAGTGTTCCTTACAACGTATATTCAATAGGATTGGAATTTTAAGCTTTGGTGACGTGTATGGGTAATGAAGGGTTTATTTCCAGCTATCTACATGCTGGTTCATATCGTCGAACAGGTAATTACCAACTTTTTCCTTTCTGAAACTAAAAGTTAAGAACGTAAGGACTATTAGAAAAAGATGTAATAAGAATATTAAAAAACCAATAGGAAGAAATGTAGCAGGTATAAGATGGTTCTCATATTCACTGTAAGATAACAGGATAAGAAAATTATCCAGTAGTTTATATACATAAACAAAAAGAATAATATACAACGAATATTCTAAATTGCGCATTGGTCGGTCGCTTAATTCATCCTCCTTTATCTTGAACCACATCACATAAAGGAAAATAAAATGTACTATAGTAAGTATTGGGAATATGTAATTATCAATTTTAAAAAAGTAAAATTTATTGGTGTACAGACCATAAAAACTGAATATATCCAATAGAAATAGTACAACTATTGAAAAGACCAAGGTGCGTTTCCAAGGTAAAATTCCTTTAATGAAATTCATTTTTAAAAAGTTTCTCGGTCTTGGGGAACCATTTGTGGAGTCCTAAGAACGTAAAGATAAGATTGATTATTTTAAAAATATCGATGAACAACAATTAATGTAGGGTAACTTTCCCATAGCATCATAAACTATAAATGAAAACACTATTTTGCAGCCTTACGTTCTTAGTACTTCGTCTTTATTGGATGCGAAAAATTTACTCATTTACCTTGTAAATTACCATCCAATATTCAAGAGCGCTTTTAAATATATGGGAGCAACAGCTCCCACATATTAGTTGGATTGCGTTTAGGTCAACCAATTTTTAATAGTCGCTTTTTGAGCAAAAAACACCAATAAGACACTTACTACAATAATTGAAATAGAAATCGGCATTTGATCCGTTCCTAGAATTTCTAACGAATTGCTTAAGAAAAAGACATAGGTCATTTGTGCCAAAACGCCTACCAAAGAGACAATTAGGATTGGTTTTGCCCACTTTTTTCTAAGAAGTAAAGCAATACACCCCAAAGCACCGCCCCAAACTGCAATTGCAAATGTTCCGGTTACCCAGGCAGGTTGCGATTCATAAAGTAAACGTTCCGCTTGAGACATTTTTTCCAAATCCTCGATGCTAATATAAGCTTGGGCAATGTAAGCCGCAACACCGGCTAAATTCCAAAGTAGCGCTAAAGCACTAACGATCCAAAACCACACTGGTGGTTTAACTCTAGTTTCTGCTGTCATAATTAATTGGTTTTGATTGTTTTACAATGTAAAGTACAAAAAAAGCGATAATTGCTACAAATTCTAATTATGCCACTATTTTTACATAAACCCTTTCCATGCAAAAAAAACGCTTTCATTATATGGTACGACTACAATATCTGGGCTTTAGATATAGCGGGTGGCAAATACAACCTGGCCAACGCACAATTGAAGGGATGCTTGTTAAAACCCTAAAATTTATTCTGCCAAATACCAAATTAAAAATCCTTGCCTCAGGTAGGACAGATGCAAAAGTCTCCGCTTTGGATGCTGTTTTTGAACTGTTTATTGAGGATAGACCCTTACAGGAATTAGATGCATTCATGAATCTTTTTAACATAAACCTTCCGCCAGATATTAGGG
>JBARUM010000067.1:0-6521 GCA_049645725.1 Maribacter sp. | reverse complement strand
ATATTTTGATTAATCTTTGTACAACTATTAAAATAATTTGATGCCAGGATTTGAGTTATTTGGTGAAAAGGAGAAATTGGAAGTTCAAGATGTATTGGATTCGGGCGTTTTAATGCGCTATGGCTTTGATGGTATGCGCAACGGGCATTGGAAAGCAAAGGAGTTGGAGGCTGCTGTAGCAAATCGAATGCAGACCAAGCATGCACAACTGGTAAGCAGTGGTACAGCCGCACTAACCGTTGCATTAGCAAGTGCTGGAGTAGGGGCAGGGGATGAAGTTATAATGCCCACTTTCACTTTTGTAGCAAGTTTTGAGTCCATTTTGGCCATTGGAGCCATTCCTGTTTTGGTAGATATAGACGATACCCTTACTTTGGACCCAAATGCCGTGGAGAAAGCAATTACTGAAAAAACAAAGGTGGTTATGCCGGTTCATATGTGTGGTTCAATGGCAGATTTAAAAGCCTTGAAAGCTATTTGCTTTAAGCATGATCTACTGTTACTAGAAGATGCATGCCAAGCCATTGGTGGAAGTTTTGAGGGAAAGCCTCTAGGTAGTTATGGTGATATCGGCTGTTTTTCTTTCGATTATGTAAAGACGATTACCTGTGGAGAGGGTGGTGCAATAATCACCAATAACAAAGAATATTATGACAATGCCGACCATTATTCTGATCATGGTCATGATCATATAGGTAAGGATAGGGGAGCGGAATCACACCCTTTCTTGGGTTATAATTTTAGAATTTCCGAATTGAACGCTGCAGTGGGTTGTGCCCAGATTCAACGGCTGGATGAATTTATAAGGATTCAGAAGAATAATTATAACATTATCCGTAATGAACTAGAACAAATTGAAGGCGTCACCTTTAGACGGGTACCAGAAGGGGGAGTTGAAAACTATTCTTTTTTAAGTTTTTATTTACCTTCAAAGGACTTGACAAAAGCAGCACATAAGGCTTTAGGTAAAGCAGGAGTAGATGCTTGTTTTTATTGGTTTGATAACAACTGGCATTATCATAGAAAATGGGAGCATTTGACCAATTTAAAGTCCTTGGGCAAATTACCCCAAGAGGTACTACAGCGATTGCCGGATTATAGCAAAGCTGACTTCTCCAATTCGGATAAATGGATGGGGCGTACCGTATCTTCTTTAATAAAGTTAAGTTGGACAGAAGCTGAAGTACGAGAGCGCGCACAGAAGATGACCAGTGTTCTTCGTAAATCCCTTAAAAATTAATTTAGTAGGATACGTAATCTACAATTTCCAACCCATAACCTACAATACCAACACGTTTGGTTTGACCGGAATTGGTCAATAAGCGAATTTTTGAAATATTAAGGTCATGGAGAATTTGGGCTCCTATACCAAAATCTTTTGTATCCATATCTATTTTTGGAGCTTTCGTAACACCTTCGGGAGCTTGTATTTTTTTAAATTCGGCCAGGCGCCCTAAGAGATTCATAGATTGATTTCCTTGATTAATGAAAATCATGGCGCTTTTTTCTTCATTATTGAGCGCCTTGAACATTTTTTGCAATAGATTATCTGGATTGTTCGTCAAGGTTCCTAAAATGTCGTTATTGATTAAGGTTGAATTTATACGTGTTAGTATGGGTTCACCACTTTTCCAAGTTCCTTTGACTAAAGCTATATGAACTTGATTATTGGTGGTTTGCTGATAGGCACGTAATCGAAAGTCTCCAAAGCGGGTTTTGATATCAAAAGCTTCTTTCCGTTCGATAAGACTATCATGCTCCATACGGTAAGCGACTAGATCTTCTATAGATACAATTTTCAGGTTAAATTTTTTGGCTACATTATAAAGCTGAGGCAAACGGGCCATGCTTCCGTCATCGTTCATTATTTCTACGATGATTCCTGCAGGTTTTAGACCAGCTAACCGTGCAAAATCAATAGCGGCCTCTGTATGACCTGTGCGTCTTAAAACCCCTCCTTCTTTAGCGACTAATGGAAAAATATGTCCAGGTCTGGCCAAATCATGTGGTTTAGTTTTTTTATCTGTAAGCGCACAAACGGTTTTTGAACGGTCCGAAGCCGAAATACCGGTTGTAACTCCATTGCCCCTTAAATCTACAGATACTGTGAAGGCCGTTTCCATGGGATCCGTATTGTTACTAACCATCATATGCAGGCCTAACTCTTTACATCTATGTTCGGTTAAGGGGGCGCAAATAAGACCTTTACCATGAGTGGCCATAAAATTTACGGTCTCTGGTGTGGCAAGTTCTGCAGCTGCTAAAAAATCACCCTCATTTTCTCTATTCTCATCGTCCACAACTATAATCACCTTCCCTAACCGAATCTCTTCAATTGCCTCTTCAACCGTGTCTAGCCGTATTTTATCTCGCATCTTCGCTATCATCTTGTACGTTTTTCTTCTTTTTCTTAAAAATTTGTTTGAAAAAATCGGTAACCACACCAAAGCTAACCATACCCTTGTCCGCGGTTGCCCTTTTTGTCAAAAAGATGCCCAAAGGTAGCATAATCAATGTAGAAACCCATGCGCCCAACATAGGATGAATATTACCTTCCTTTGCATAATTTCCAGCAAAAACACCGATAAAATAATAAACTAGAAAGAGGATAATGGCAATAACCATTGGTAGACCTAAACCTCCTTTTCTGATAAGAGCCCCTAAAGGGGCACCTACAAAAAATAATATGATACAGGAAAACGCCAATGCATATTTGTTGTGTAGGGAAAGAATATGCATATGATATATTTTGTACCGTTTTTGCATTTCTTCCTTTTTTCCCTTAACCGACCTTAAAATGCCTGTAACGTTATTTTTTGCCGAATTCATTATCTGAACTTTCTGCCAATCTGGAAAAATGTGTAAAACATCTTTGTTTATAGAGTCCTGCTTTTCTTTGTTTCCTAATAATTCTTTTAATTTGATGGCGGATAGCGAATCTTTCTTAATCTTATTGGCGTTCTTAATTGTTGTAGTATCTACGGGCTCTAAGGGGATAAACATACCTACTCTACTTTCTACATTTTTAGAAAAAGCCCGTACAATTCTAAAATTATCATTCTTTAGGGAATCTATATCCTTGGATAGACGAGATATATTTTTCATTTTATCCGTACTTATATCCCGTTCCTCTTCTAAATCCTCATTGTTAAGTTCGGGAACTTCAATATTCATGGTGTAGGTGTCAAAATCTGCATGTGCAAAGGGGTATTTTAGTTGATTTTTTTTAGATTGAACATCTTCGTAGTAGTTTCCATCTGTTAGTACTAACTGAATTAAATCTGAACCCTCCCCACTTATCAGCTCACCTTTCTTTGCTTTTATTGCAGTAGTATTTTTGTTAGCATTACTTTTTAAATGAATGATTACGTTTTTTAAGAAACGATCATTATCACCATATTTCTCATCCACTTTGATGCTCATTCCTTCAAAATCACTAAAAACTCCCTCTGTTACCGCCGCAGCTGGTTTAACCTGCGCAATATTCCTTCTTAAATTATAAATTTTTCTCTGGGATAACGGAATTACATTATTCGCAAAAAAGAAAGTAACGCCACCTAATAGAGTGACGAAAATGATGAGTGGTAACATTGCTCGCTGAAGAGAAATTCCGGAGGCCTTCATTGCTGCAAACTCATAATTTTCAGCAAAAGACCCAAAAGTAAGTATAGAAGACAATAATACTGTTAGGGGTAGAACTTTCTCCGTTAAATCGGGCATTAAGTAAAAAAGAAACTTTCCAATGATAACGATATCCAAGCCTTTTCCCGCCAAATCGTCTATAAAAAGCCAGATTGTTTGGAATATAAAGATGAACATCAATATTACAAACGAACTGATAAAATTAAAAACAAACCTAGATAATATATATCGGTCTAGAATTCTCAAATGTTCTAATTTCTTATGATGAAGTAGCCTTCGTCCTCATACTTACTTTCATTAAAAGTAAATAAGGTTTTTGACAACGGTTGGTCTGTTTTAAAAGAATTAACAGTAATGGTTGTCTTTGTGCCATTCTTACCTGTTTCAATGAGATTGTAAATATGCTTGGTACCCATATCTATACCCAATAACCTAGATTTGATTTCGGTATCGGAATCTATAGGCGTAAGCTTTACGTACTGTATTTTTCTGCCTTGAACATTTTGGAGTATGTCCCATGCATAATTATGGCCTTCTCTATAAAAAGTGAGCATTTTAGATGGCGTCATCGCGTTTTCGTCTTCTGACTGATCTTCAACGGTTACTTCTTCGTTTTCAGGAACAATAGTGTAGACTTTTTTTCCATCGAACAACTGTTGGGAACCTAGGTAGTTGAAAATATATTTTTCCCCCGCCAAGGTTACGTCTCCTCTTGTTTCTTGATTTATTCCAGCTTCGGAATTTTTTAGGTCAAATTTAAAATCGACAAAAATATTGTCATAACTCTTCACCTTCGCATAAACTTCATCTAACAATGCCTTAGCTTTTGTTTCGTTCTGAGCACTCACAAGGGATACGGAACAAGTGACTATTAAAAGAACCACTAACTTTTTCATTTTAAATTTAATTTTTCTCATTATTAAAAAACTGTTCTAGCGCTAGCATATCAGGAATGAGTACCTGCCTTGCCTTGCTTCCTTCAAACTGACCTACAATTCCTGCGGCTTCGAGCTGATCTATAATTCGTCCGGCACGGTTATACCCTAATTTCAACTTACGCTGAATAAGAGAGGCAGAACCTTGTTGCGCAATAACAATAACTTCAGCAGCCTCTCGGAACATCTTATCACGGTCGGCAATATCAATATCAACACTCGTGCCAGAATCTTCACCTACATATTCTGGCAGTTCATGGGCCTCTGGGTATGCCCTCTGACTACCAATGTATTCGGTTATTTTTGCAACTTCTGGCGTATCCACAAAAGCACATTGAATACGCGTTACGTCGTTACCTTGAGTATAAAGCATATCTCCGCGGCCAATAAGCTGGTCTGCGCCCTGGGTATCCAGAATGGTTCTTGAATCAATTTTTGAAGTAACCCTAAAAGCAATTCGTGCCGGAAAGTTTGCCTTAATGATACCGGTAATAACATTTACTGATGGACGTTGTGTAGCAACAATCAAATGAATGCCTATAGCACGTGCCAACTGGGCAAGTCTGGCAATAGGTGTCTCCACTTCCTTACCTGCGGTCATTATTAAATCTGCAAATTCATCGATGACCAAAACTATATAGGGCAGGAATTTGTGCCCGTCGTTCGGGTTTAGTTTTCTAGCCTTGAATTTGGTGTTATACTCTTTTAGGTTCCTTACCAGAGCGATTTTGAGTAGTTCATAGCGATTGTCCATCTCTATACAGAGGGAGTTTAAGGTATGTATTACCTTCGTATTATCCGTAATGATTGCCTCCTCGGAGTCTGGTAGTTTTGCCAAGTAATGACGCTCTATTTTATTGTATAGTGTTAATTCCACTTTCTTGGGGTCAACAAGAATAAATTTAACTTCCGCTGGATGTTTTTTGTACAAAAGTGATGTTAAAACTGCATTTAAACCAACAGACTTGCCCTGTCCTGTTGCACCTGCCATTAAAAGGTGAGGCATTTTTGCCAAATCAACAACAAAGGTTTCGTTGCTAATTGTTTTACCAAAAGCAATAGGTAATTCCATCTCTGCCTTTTGAAATTTGCTTGAAGCGATTACGGAACGCATGGAAACTATCGTCGCGTTTTTGTTGGGCACTTCAATACCTATGGTTCCTTTTCCCGGAATTGGTGCTATTATCCGAATACCCAAAGCAGCCAAGGATAAGGCAATATCGTCCTCTAGATTCTTGATTTTTGAAATACGCACACCTGCCTCGGGTACAATTTCATATAGGGTTACGGTTGGTCCAATTGTAGCCTTTATCTGGGCTATTCCAATTTTATAATTCTTTAGGGTTTCTACAATTTTGTTTTTGTTATCTTCCAGTTCTTCCTGATTGATAGTGATACCACCTGTAACCCCATGTTGATCTAATAAATCTATAGTTGGGAATTTATAATTACCTAATTCCAATGTAGGATCAAACTCACCAAAATCATCAACCAATTTATTAGCCAGAATATCCACCTCTTCGGTTTCCTCCACAATTTTTTCCACCTCCATGGCCAATTGGGGTTCCGATTCCACATTTGTTGGAGTAATTTCTAATTCATCCGATTTTGTTTCTTTTTTTAGCGCAGGAATATGCTCTTTATGCGTGTAAGTATCTATTATTACTGGGTTCTCATCCTCTTTATCCAATACTATATCTTCCGAATTATCTTCTTTTGAAGTTTTAAATTCAGATGCTAAGGCCTGACTTTTGGATTTAAAGAATTGAACTATTCCTTCCGGTGTAAAATTGAACAAGCGCACTAAAATGAAAATCAACCCAAAGACCAATAGTAATAATACACCGATTTTACCGGTATAATCTTGAAGAAAATCGTTCATCTCATATCCTACCAACCCCCCAAGCAAGGGGCTATCAATAGCAAAAAAGCCTAGGGCAATGG
>JBARUM010000066.1:0-2488 GCA_049645725.1 Maribacter sp. | reverse complement strand
TTTTATTCATAAAGATTTATTCAAATAAAAAAGAGCCCGACGTTTACGGGCTCTTTTTTATACAATTCTTAATCTTATTTAGTTCCGGTCGCAGAAGCTTTGACCTCTCCCTTAATTTTTAAAACCTTGGTAGGAGTGTCCGCGTTAGAAATAACTGTAATGGCCTTTCTAATTGGTCCAACTCGGTTGGTATCATATTTTACTTGAATCTCTCCCGTTTTTCCCGGTAAAATTGGGTCTTCGGGCTTCTTAGGTATGGTACATCCACAACTAGAACTTACCTTACTAATAATCAATGGTGCATTTCCTGTATTTGTAAATTCGAAAACACGTATGCCATCGGCACCTTTAGCGACTTCGCCATAGTCTACCGTTTCACTCTTAAATTCAATTTTAGCGGCCGAATCTTGTGCTGTTAAGCTAAATCCAAGTAGACCAACAAATAATACAAGTACTATTTTTTTCATCATTTTTCGTTTTGGGTGGATCTCAAAATTACATCTTTTCAGATGAACATCAAAATCCTTTTCTTATACTCTAACGTTACTTATTTTTGTTTCGTATTTAATGAGGAGTTCATAACCGCTGAAAAAGATATATTAACATATCTTTTCAGCTTTGTTTTTTAATCCTATCCATCAATGTTCAAAAACTATTCCAAAAATGGAAATTCCATCAAAATATGACCCTAATCAGGTAGAAGATCAGTGGTACGATTACTGGATGAAAAACAAATATTTTCATTCCAAGCCAGATGACAGGGATCCCTATACCATTGTTATCCCCCCACCAAATGTGACGGGCGTATTACATATGGGACATATGCTTAACAACACTATTCAAGATGTTTTGACCAGAAGAGCCCGTTTAATGGGTAAGAACGCCTGTTGGGTGCCAGGAATGGATCATGCCTCTATAGCAACAGAAGCAAAGGTAGTTGCCAAGTTGAAGCAAAATGGTATTTCCAAATCGGATTTGTCCAGAGAAGATTTCCTAAAGCATGCGTGGGATTGGACAGACGAATATGGCGGAGTAATCCTAGAACAGCTTAAAAAGTTAGGATGTTCCTGCGATTGGGACCGAACAAAATTTACGATGGATGACGATATGTCAGCCTCCGTGATAAAAGTATTCGTGAACCTTTTTAACAAAGGGCTTATTTACAGGGGGCATAGGATGGTGAATTGGGATCCAGAGGCTCAGACCACCTTATCGGATGAAGAGGTTATTTATAAGGAACGGCAGGGTCACCTATACTATTTGGCTTATCAAATCGAGGATTCTAAGGAGAAGGTCGTCATAGCAACTACAAGGCCCGAAACTATTTTGGGTGATACGGCCATTTGTATCAATCCAAATGACGACCGGTTTAAACACCTAAGAGGTAAAAAAGCAATCGTTCCGATCTCCAACAGGATTATACCCATTATTGAGGACGAGTATGTGGATATGGAATTTGGTACAGGTTGCTTAAAAGTAACGCCTGCGCACGATACAAATGATAAGGCGCTAGGGGAGAAACACCATTTAGAAACTATAGATATTTTTAACGATGACGCCACTTTAAATAGTTTTGGCCTGCATTATGAAGGAAAAGATAGGTTCGTAGTGCGTAAAGAAATTTCCAAGGAATTGGAAGAAAGAGGCTTTTTGGTAAGGACAGAAAACCATGTTAACAAAGTGGGTACCTCTGAGCGCACCAAGGCGGTCATAGAACCAAAATTGTCTGATCAGTGGTTCCTTAAAATGGAAGATTTGGCAAAACCGGCATTGAATGCTGTGATGACCAGTGGTGATGTAAAACTATACCCCAAGAAATTCGAAAATACGTACCGTCACTGGATGGAAAATGTTCGTGATTGGAACATTTCGAGACAACTCTGGTGGGGACAACAAATACCGGCCTATTATTTTGGTGATGGTCAAGATGATTTCGTAGTGGCCGAAACAGCGGAAGAAGCCGTAGAATTGGCAATTGCCAAATCTAAAAATCCAAATCTAAAAGTAGCGGACTTACTTCAAGACCCTGACGTCTTGGATACATGGTTCTCCTCATGGCTATGGCCCATAAGTGTGTTCGGTGGTATTTTGGAACCGGAGAATGAAGAAGTAAATTATTATTATCCCACCAATGATTTGGTGACTGGACCCGATATTCTATTTTTCTGGGTGGCCCGTATGATTGTTGCTGGATATGAATTTAGGGGAGAACGTCCTTTTGAGAATGTATACTTTACAGGTTTGGTTCGGGATAAGCAACGTAGAAAGATGTCTAAGTCGCTCGGAAATTCCCCTGATGCTTTAAAGTTGATAGAAGATTACGGTGCAGATGGGGTAAGAGTAGGATTACTATTAAGTTCTGCTGCGGGCAACGATTTAATGTTTGATGAAGATTTATGCCAACAAGGCAAGAATTTCGCAAACAAAATTTGGAACGGTTTTCGTTTGATTAAAAGTTGGGAGGTAAAGGAGTTGCCCCAGCCAGAGG
>JBARUM010000065.1:0-1805 GCA_049645725.1 Maribacter sp. | reverse complement strand
GGAAAAGATGGATGTTGAAGAAAGTGGTACGGTGGTATCCATTGATAGTGGCATCGCTATTGTCAAAGGACTTATGTCCGTTAAAAATCAAGAACTTATAGCATTTCCCAATGGGGTCATGGGACTGGCCTTTAATTTGGACCCGGACTATATCGGTGTCATTCTACTAGGAGACTTTGATCACATACAATCAGGGGACAGAGTAAAAAGAACTTATCAAGTTGCTGACATTCCAGCTTCTGATGACTTTATGGGAAGGGTTATCAATCCTCTTGGACAAGCCCTTGATGATAAGGGAGCCATAGATTTTCAAAAGCGCTACCCAATTGAAAGAGATGCACCGCCAATCATGCATCGGTCTGCTGTGAATGTCCCCCTTCAAACAGGCCTAAAGGTTATAGATTCTATTGTCCCCATTGGAAGGGGTCAAAGAGAGTTAATTCTTGGCGACCGTCAAACGGGTAAAACAGCCATCGCAATCGATACCATTATTAACCAGAAGGATGAAGATGTCATATGCATCTATTGTGCCATTGGCCAGCAAATTACATCTGTCTCTAAAACCTTAGAGGCCTTAAGAAAACATGGTGCTATGGACTATAGTATTATTATGATTGCAGGTTCAGAAGATCCTCCGGGTCTGGCCTACATTGCGCCCTATGCAGCGACATCACTCGGAGAATATTTCATGGAAAAAGGCAAGGATGTCCTCATCATTTATGATGATTTAACCAGACATGCACGGGCTTACAGGGAACTGTCCCTTCTTTTAGAGAGACCACCTGGTCGAGAGGCCTATCCAGGCGATATCTTCTATATACATTCTAGACTCTTAGAAAGATCGACTCATTTGAAGGAAGAACATGGTGGTGGTAGTATGACTGCCCTGCCTATTATTGAGACTCAAGCAGAAAACTTGTCTGCTTATATACCTACCAATCTTATTTCTATTACTGATGGGCAAATTTATCTTTCACCAAAACTATACCAAAAGGGTCATCTACCAGCGGTTAAAATAGGGACTTCTGTTTCAAGGGTTGGGGGTAAAACTCAAATTTCAACTTACAGAAACATTACCAGTGCCTTGAAACTTACCTATTCTCAATTTGAAGAACTTGAAGCCTTTGCAAGCTTCGGTACCCGTCTAGATGAAGGTACCAAAAGAACTTTGGAACGAGGACGCCGAATCAGGGAAGTCTTAAATCAACCCCAATACTCACCCATGGATGTCACAGACCAAATTGGTGTCTTGCTTGCCGTGACATCAGGGGCCTTAGATCAGGTTCCCTTGGATAAAATCAATGATGCAGAAAAAATTATTCAAGACATCATTAGAAAAGATGATGAATTCAAAAGAACATTATTGGAAGACGAAAACCTAGAAAATGACGTTAAAGAAGATTTTCTAAAGATGGTTAGAAATCAACTTAAAGAGGAGTTGAATCTATAAAATGCAAAGTCTACATTCATTAAAAAATAGTATCCATTCTGCAGAGAATCTTCAATCCATAGTAAAGACCATGAAGGCTCATGCTTCTACGAGTATCACTCAGTTCCGAAATGCTGCAGAAGCATCCATGGAATACAGGCAGGTTTTGGATATGGCCCTTTACATTGCCCTATCAAAGGATGAAGAGAAAATCTCTACACCAGACCCTAAGAAGGGTAAGACCATCCATATGATTTTTGGTTCAGACCATGGTCTGGCTGGAAGGTTTAACGAAAGAATTGTGGCTTATGCCCTTGACCATGTCCCTAATGAAAAAGACCACATTGTCATGGTAATTGGTCAGCAGGTCTTGAGC
>JBARUM010000064.1:0-2747 GCA_049645725.1 Maribacter sp. | reverse complement strand
GAATAACAATATTGGCCCCGGGGATAGGCTCGTTGTTTTGGTCAACAACATTTCCATTGATGGTTGTTTGGGAAAAGCCTATAGTTCCCACCAAAATCAATGCTAAAAATAGTATTGTTCTCATTATAAATTTGAGTTAAAATTAGTTTGGGGTCAAGATACAGATTATTTCATATTGAAAATAGTAAAATGAAAAAAATTATGCATGCATAGTATTATTTTGATAAAAAATAACCTGTTTAACTGTTAATTTGCCAAAAAAAGAAAGGGAGCATCAAAAAATGATGCTCCCTTTAATATGTTTTAAATATCTGGATTATTCTACTCCACCGTAACCGATTTTGCCAAGTTACGTGGCTGATCCACATTACAATTTCTCATAACAGCAATGTGGTAGGACAATAACTGCAAAGGAATAGTTGTTAATAAGGGTGTAAGGCTTTCCAAAGTTTCCGGAACTTCGATGACATGATCGGCCAAAGCCGTCACCTGTTCATCGCCTTCGGTAACTATAGCTATAATCTTTCCTTTTCTAGATTTTATCTCTTGGATATTACTTACCACCTTTTCATAATGGCCTTTTTTTGTAGCTATTACGAAAACGGGCATGTGCTCATCTATCAAGGCAATTGGTCCGTGCTTCATTTCCGCCGCGGGATAACCCTCTGCATGAATGTAGCTGATTTCTTTTAACTTGAGAGCACCTTCCAATGCAACGGGAAAATTATAACCACGACCCAAATACAGGCAATTGGTTGCATCTTTATATACATTGGATATGATTTCAATTAAGGGGTTGGACTCCAAAGCTTTCTCTACTTTAGAGGGAATAGTCTCCAACTCTGTAAGATATTCATGATACTGGGTTTCTGAAAAAACACCTTTGGCCTTCGCCAATTTAAGTGCTATTAAGGTAAGGACAGTAATTTGAGTTGTAAATGCCTTTGTGGAGGCTACTCCTATTTCCGGACCAGCATGGGTATAGGCTCCAGCGTCCGTTTCACGGGCAATAGATGAACCTACAACATTACATACGCCGAAAACAAACGCTCCTTTTTCCTTAGCTAGTTTAATTGCCGCAAGCGTATCTGCCGTTTCACCTGATTGAGAAATCGCAATTAGGACGTCTTTATCCGTTACAACAGGATTTCTGTATCTAAACTCCGAAGCATATTCTACCTCAACCGGAATTCTTGCTAAATCTTCAAAAATATATTCCGCTACCAAACCTGCATGCCAAGAAGTACCACAGGCAACAATTATTATTCTATTAGCGTTTAAGAATTTCTCCATGTTCTGGTCTATGCCAGCCATACGGATCAATCCTTGATTCGCAAGTAATCTTCCACGATAGGTATCCTTAATCGCTCTTGGTTGCTCATAAATTTCTTTAAGCATAAAATGATCATAACCGCCTTTTTCTATTTCTTCCAAGTTCATCTGTAATTCCAAAATTCTTGGGTAGGCTATGGCATCATCCTTTATCTTTCTTAATTTGATTTCCTTCCCCAAACGAATAATTGCCATTTCTTCGTCTTCTAAATACACAGCATTATTAGTGAATTCAATAAAAGGAGATGCATCTGAAGCAATGAAAAATTCGTTATCCCCAATACCTATCGCCAATGGACTTCCAAGTTTGGCTACAACAATTTCATCTGGTTTTTGCCTATCGAAAACAGCAATTGCGTAGGCTCCAACAACTTGGTTAAGGGCAATCTGTACCGCCTGGCCTAATTTTACACCTTCCGTTATCCTTACCTCTTCTATTAAGTTGACTAAAACCTCGGTATCTGTATCGGAATGAAATATATAGCCTCTTTTAGATAATTCCTTTTTTATGGATTCGTAGTTCTCTATTATTCCATTATGGATGATTACCAAATCTCCAGAATTTGAATAATGTGGATGTGAATTAACGTCATTCGGAACACCGTGAGTGGCCCATCTTGTATGACCAATTCCCAAAGTTCCTTCAAGAGATATCGTACTTTTAGATTTGTTCTTTAAATCCTCAACCTTGCCCTTTGTTTTGGCCAAATTGATGTTTTTGCCATCATATAGGGCAACACCAGCACTATCATAGCCTCTGTACTCTAAACGTTGTAATCCTTTGATAATAATGGGATAAGCATCTCTATGACCTATATATCCAACAATTCCACACATAATTTTAAAATGACTTATTAATGACTAGAAAAATCTTATCGCAAAAGTAGTTTAATACCCTTTACGAACTTGAGTTTCCAGATATAAAACGTTTAAAATCTGTGAAGTAATATGTTTACTATGGTATATTTTTAAATTATACAGAAACTAAGAAAATGTTAGGAATATTAATCCGTATTTGTGTAAGAAATCTCCAAACGTAGCCTTTTTTCAAAGTTTGGATCACTTGGAGGAATATTTGGGCCGTAAAGCACGGTTCCTAAAGGAGTAATTGTAGATGTAATTGGAACATTCTCTTCTTCACCAGATGCCAACATGGCATTTGCCGTAACTTCATTCCGAATATCCGTAGTAAGTACCAATCCCAAAGTTGGGTTGTCCGTTTCCCTATAAATAAGATTACTTATATATTCGGTAATACGTACGGTATATTTTATTCCCTCCCCATTTTCGTTTTTTTCAATTATTCCATCATAATTAAGAAAAAATCCAAAAATACTATCAGGATCGAACTGCTCCGTTGGAATATTATAGAGCGGTTCATTCGTTTCTGCATTATACAGGTATAATCTTGGTGG
>JBARUM010000063.1:0-11744 GCA_049645725.1 Maribacter sp. | reverse complement strand
CCAATATTTTATTGAGGAGAATTCTTAGTTTTTTGCAAATTTAAACTGTCTTTAATTTTGACTATTCTCTCCACCTGTTCTTTTTCCTTTTCTAATAAAGCTTCTACTTTTACGTAAATAGATTCATAAACCGAGGGTAAAGATGCATAATAACGGTCACTTTCCACAAACTGAATACTATCCACATCGTATTTTTTAAAGACATAGGCCGTAGGTTCAACACCATTCTCTTTTAAAATATATAGATTGGTGCTCCTAGCGGCATTTACAACAGTCATTTCCTTAAGGATACTTACCATTTTGTCCTCCGGAATTAGGTTTTGGGGTTTTTCGATTAATTTCTGCGCACATGAAAATATGAGCGGTAGAAAAAATAAAATGATACTGTATTTTTTCATGACCTATTAAAAGTGAGTCTTTTTGCGTTTCTTTTTTCGGAATAGTTTCCATCAACATAGGCCAAATGCCCATTTATCATTGTATGCGTCACTCTTGCCCTAAAAGTAGTATTCTCAAAAGGAGACCATCCGCACTTATATTCAATATTTTCCTTAGAAACCAACCATTTGGAGTTAAGGTCCACCGCAACTAAATCTGCATAAAACCCCTCTCTGACAAAGCCCCTTTTTTTAATCTGAAATAATTTTGCCGGATTATGGCACATTTTCTCTACAAGTTTCTCCAAACTTATCTTACCCTCTAAATGTTTTTCCAACATGGCTGGCAGGGCGTGCTGCACCAAAGGGCCGCCACTTGGAGCGTTGGTGTAATCATTGTCTTTTTCCGATAATAGATGCGGTGCATGATCGGTGGCAATTATATCTATTCTATCATCCAATAATGCGTTCCATAGCGAATCTCTATCCTTGGCAGTTTTCACGGCCGGGTTCCATTTTATTAGTGTTCCTTTCTTTTTATAATCACTATCAGTAAACCAAAGGTGGTGTATGCAGACCTCGGCAGTAATCTTCTTTTGCTCCAATGGGATATCGTTTCTGAACAACGCGGTCTCTTTGCCTGTTGAAAGATGAAAAACATGTAGTCTGGCCCCGGTCTTTTTAGCAAGTTCAATTGCTCTGGAAGAAGAAAGGTAACAAGCCTCCTCGCTTCGGATTAATGGGTGGCACTCAATAGGTATGGCATCCCCGTATTTTTCCTTATAGTGCTGTAGATTTTCACGAATCGTGGTTTCATCCTCACAGTGTGCCGAAATCACCATTTCAGTATTAAGAAATATATTCTCAATTACCTTTTCATCGTCTACGAGCATATTACCTGTAGACGAGCCGAGGAAAAGTTTTATTCCTGAACAGGCATTTTTGTCCAATCTTTTTATCTCCTCTAGATTGTCATTTGTGCCTCCGAACAAAAAAGAATAATTGGCAAAGGAACTATCTTTAGCCAGTGCAAATTTTGACTCCAGCTTTTCAATAGTTGTTGTCTGAGGATTAGTATTCGGCTGTTCCATGTAGGTAGTAATGCCTCCACCAATAGCAGCCCTACTCTCCGTCGCTATATTTCCTTTGTGGGTTAGGCCAGGTTCCCTAAAATGTACCTGATCATCTATAATCCCTGGTAAAATGAATTGGCCGTTCAAATCAATAACATTTGCCATAGGGTCAGAAATATCACCGCCTATCTTTGATATGATTTCATCAACGACCAAAATATCGTATTCTTTGATACTTCCTTCGTTTATGACCTTGCCATTTTTAAATAGTGTCTTGCCCATTATTAAAATTTATTTCTTTGAAATAGACTACGAAGCTTCATTGCCAACACTCCCCAAATAGCTTCACTAATAATAGAGGAACTCATTTTACTCTTACCCTTTTCCCTATCCCTAAAAATAATGGAAACTTCTTCAATAGTATAATTCTTTAAGTACGCTCTAAATTTCATCTCTATTTGGAATGCATAACCCACAAAACAGACAGAATCCAAGTCTATATTCTCCAGAACGTACCTTTTGTAGCATACGAAACCTGCCGTTGGATCATGGACCCGCATGCCAGTAATTATTTTTACATAAAACGATGCCCCATAAGACAATAATACCCTGTATAATGGCCAGTTTACAACATTTACTCCCTTTTTGTACCTGGACCCGACCGATACATCCGCCCCATTTTCACAAGCCTTAAGAAGGCGTAATAAATCGGAAGGCGTATGGGAAAAATCGGCATCCATTTCAAAAATATAGTCGTACTTCTTTTCAATTGCCCATTTAAATCCATGAATATAAGCCGTACCCAGACCAGATTTTTCCAAGCGTGTTTCTAAAAAAAGTCTGTTTGTGAACTCTTGCTGTAAATCCTTTACACAAGCTCCTGTATCATCTGGAGAGTTATCATCAACAACAAGTACATGAAAATTCTTTTGCAGGTCAAAAACGGCACGAATTATTGCCTCAATGTTCTCAATCTCATTATACGTCGGAATAATTACGATGCTGTTAGACATGAAACGTAGCGAATTTGGACAAAAGTAAGGTTTTAAAAATGTTGATGAAACGTACTCAGAAGGTTTTAAGACTTTTTTAAAACAATTTGTAATGCCTATAATTTGTAATTTTGCGGGAAGCAAAGTCTACGAATGTTCGAAAAAATTCCTAGAAAGTTCTATTACTTTCTTGCCAGTTTATTGGCTCTTAATATTATCCAAGCCTATTTTACGGAACTTATTTTCGATGAAGCCTATTATTGGTATTACAGCCAGAATATGGCTTGGGGTTACTTTGACCATCCACCTATGGTAGCGCTATTAATTAAATTGAGCAGCTTCGTTTTTAATGGGGAGCTGGGAGTACGTTTTGTTAGTTGTTTGCTTTCTACCGCAAATGTTCTTTTACTTTGGCTCCTAATAGAAAACCAAAAGAAAAATCAGTACATAACTCATTTCTTTGTTCTGGTTTTTTCAATGACCCTTCTAAACGCTTATGGTTTTTTCACCCTTCCGGATACGCCTTTGTTATTTTTTACCTCGTGTTTTTTAATAACTTATAAATACTTTATCAAAGGTCCCAATCTTTTGCTTTCGCTAATACTAGGCGTATTTATGGCAGCCTTGATGTATAGTAAATATCATGCGGTCCTTGTAATTCTTTTTGTTCTTTTGTCCAATATTTCTTTGGTGAAAAATAAATATGCCTGGCTTTCCGTGTTTGTTGCGCTCCTTTGCTATTCACCCCATTTTTACTGGCTTTATACAAATGATTTTGTTTCTATAAAATATCACTTATACGAAAGACCTAACGGAGCTTATAGTTTTGAAAAGTACACATTAGGGTTCTTTGTTAATTTGATTGTTATTTTTGGTTTACCATTTCCGTTCATCTACCATGCATTGTTTAAAAGTAAATCCACCAGCTTTTTTACAAGGGCCTTACTCTATCTAACATATGGCGTAATTCTTTTCTTTTTTATCTCCAGTTTTAATAGACGGGTACAGACACAATGGATTATCATTATTTGTATTCCGTTGATTATCCTTGTCTTTAACTATATGCTACAGCATAAAAAAAGTATGCTTTGGATATATAGGTTAGGACTTGTGAATATTGTTATAATTCTATATTTGCGAGTCGGCCTGGTCTATCAACCCTTATTATTTAATGTATTTTATGAGACACATGGCAACAAGGACTGGGTCAAAAAAATTCAAGATAAAGTAGGTGATATGCCTGTCGTTTTTGAAAATTCATATCGAAGGGCTCCAATGTATTCTTTCTACAGCAATGGAAATACTTCTTTTTCATTAAATAATGTAATGTACAGAAAGAACCAGTATTCCATTGATGACTCGGAGGAAAAAATAAGGAACAAGGATGTGCTATATGTGTCCAGATATATTAAAGATGGTACATTTCATTATACCAAAACGGATGGTGGGCAAGGTCATGGTAAGTTTATAGATAATTTTGAATCTTACCGTAAGCTGGATTGCATTATTGATGAGGATAAGGTCTCATTGAACTCAAATCAAGAATTAACACTCAAAGTCTATAACCCCTATAAATTTGATGTATCCCTAGATGACTTAAAATTTAGTATTGCCTATTTAGATGCCTACAAGAAAACTCAAGAGATAATTCCTATTTTTATTGAACCTTTAAAAGAAAATATAAATATTTTAAAAACAAAAGATACTACTGGCTTCTCCTTTAAACTTCCTTCCTCGCAAAAAGAAAATTTAAGGTACTTTAGGGTTGTGATTTCTGAAAACAATCTGTACCCCGGGCTTAATGGAAAACCAACTAAATTAGAATAATGGATTCCATATATAGAACAATTGAAACAAACGATTGGATTACCATTCTTATTTTTGGTAGTCTACTCTTTGTTCTTGTGGCTAAAAGTCTTTTCTATTCGCGTTTTCTGAATTTCATTATACTACCCTTTAATAATAAGTATATATTCATGTACAAGAAGAAGGAAAAACTGTTTAATTGGTTTCATGTATTCCTTACTTTTTTTCAAATTATAAATACTTCTCTTTTTATATATCTGTTTTGGCGAATTTATGTAAGTCCCGAGAATAGCATCTCACCTTTTCTTTATCCTCTTATCTTGATTGGGTACTTTCTTTTTTTAACCCTTAAAGTTGCCCTACAATTGGGTAATGGCTTTATATTTGGATCTTATCGTACTTTCAGCGAGCTTGTTTTCAAAAAACTTTCCTATTTAAACTACAGTGCCATTGTTTTGTTTATTGCGAATATTGTCTTGACCTATATTTTTATTGATAATAGAATTGTTGCTATGACTGCCACTCTTCTTTTTATACTTGTTAATTTAATAGGTTGGGTTACAGTGATAAGAAATTCCCAAAAATTAATTACGAACTACTTTTTCTATTTTATTTTGTACCTTTGCGCTCTCGAAATTGCACCCTTAATAGTTATGGGCAGCTTTCTTAAATAGTGTGCTGTATGAAAGTAAAGACGATTTTGGTATCTCAGCCAGAACCAAAAATGGAAAATTCTCCCTATTCCAAACTTATTCATAAAGAAAAGGTAAAGGTTGATTTTAGACCATTTATTCATGTGGAAGGAGTTGATGCCAAAAATGTTCGTCAACAAAAAATAGACCTAAAGGACTATACTGCCATAATTCTTACAAGCCGTAATGCGGTTGACCATTTTTTTAGGATTTCTGAAGAAATGCGTTTTAAGGTACCCGACAGCATGAAATATTTCTGCCAATCTGAAGCTGTCGCATATTACCTTCAAAAATATGTGGTGT
The DNA here is from genome assembly GCA_049645725.1 of Maribacter sp. Classification (GTDB taxonomy): domain Bacteria; phylum Bacteroidota; class Bacteroidia; order Flavobacteriales; family Flavobacteriaceae; genus Maribacter. The sequence continues at coordinate 6,501 of JBARUM010000063.1, read as the reverse complement.
ATAGAAAGCGAAAGATATATGTAGGCAAAAGGCAATTCACGGATTTGGTTCCTTTGATTAAAAAATATAAGGATGAGAAGTTTTTACTTCCTTCATCCGATGTTCTTAAGCCTGACTATCCAGAAACCTTGGATCAATTAAATATTTCTTGGAAAAGGGGTATTTTTTATAAGACCGTAATTAGTGATCTTTCGGATTTAAGAAATGTTTATTATGATATCTTGGTATTTTTCAGCCCTTCCGGGATTGAATCACTTTTACAAAATTTCCCAGATTTTAAACAAAACGATACGCGCATTGCTGTTTTTGGAAATTCTACCGTGGAAGCGGCCACAGATGCCGGTCTTCGGATAGATATAACGGCTCCTACGCCAGAAACCCCATCCATGACCATGGCATTACAAAAATATATTACTAGCGTAAACAAATAATTTACAAGCTACACCATCAAAAAAAAACCTTATTTAAAGATAAGGCTTTTTTTACTAAAAGGCATACCGCTGCGGACCGCCGCGTCTTATCTCCTCACTAGCATAGGTTTCAAACTTTTTAAAATTTTCCCTAAAAGCATTTGAAAGTTTAAATGCTGTGGTATAATATTTTTGGTCATTGTCCCATGTAGATCTTGGACTCAAAACACTTGTAGGCACTCCTGGACATTCTCTTGGCTGCGCTACTCCAAAAACCGAATGTATATGATATTTGTCATAAGAATAGAGCCCTAGTTTACCACTCAAAGCGGCACTTATCATGGCCCTTGTATATTTTAACTTCATTCGTGTACCTATACCGTAAGGTCCGCCGGTCCAACCTGTATTCACCAACCAAACGTCTACACCTGATTCCTTCATCTTCTTACTTAACATCTCCGCATACTTTGTAGGATGAAGCGGCATAAACGGAGCTCCAAAACCGGCAGAAAAAGAAGGTTGCGGTTCTACGACACCAGCCTCGGTTCCTGCAACTTTTGCCGTATATCCAGATATAAAATGATAGGCTGCCTGACTTGGTGTTAGTTTAGATATTGGAGGTAGCACTCCAAAAGCATCAGCAGTTAAAAAGAAAATATTCTTTACATTGTCGCCAACAGAAGGTTCCTGTATATTATCAATATGATAGATAGGATAACTGACCCTAGTATTCTGAGTTATAGAGGTGTCTGCAAAATCAACATTACCGTTGTTATCCAAAACCACGTTTTCCAGAATGGCTCCTGGTTTAATTGCCCCATAAATTTCCGGTTCCTGCTTCTCGGACAAATTAATGACCTTTGCATAACAACCACCTTCAAAATTAAAAACGGTATTCTTACTAGTCCATCCATGTTCGTCATCACCTATTAGCCTTCTATCGGGATCTGTGGATAAGGTGGTTTTTCCAGTACCTGACAATCCAAAAAATATTGCCGTATCTCCCTCTTCACCAACATTTGCGGAGCAATGCATGGGCAGGGTATTTTTAAAAACTGGTAATATAAAATTTAAAGCAGAAAATATTCCCTTCTTAATTTCACCTGTATATCCCGTACCGCCTATTAAAGCTATCTTTTTAGTGAAGTTCAAGATTGCGAAATTGTGCTGACGTGTACCATCTTCTGCTGCGTTGGCCATAAAACCTGGCGCGTTTATAACCGTCCATTCAGGGTCAAAGTCGGCAAGTTCATCCTCAGAAGGTCTTAGAAACATATTGTATACAAACATGTTGGACCAAGGATATTCGTTTATAACCCGGATATTTAAACGGTAACTATCTTCTGCACAGGCATATGCGTCACGTACGAACAATTCTTTTTCATTCAAATAAGCAATTACCTTTTCATATAGGGCATCAAACTTATTAGCATCAAAAGGAATATTTATAGGCCCCCACCAAATTTTATCTTTTGTAATCTCATCTTTAACAATGAAACGATCCAAGGGAGATCTTCCTGTAAATTCTCCAGTATTAACAGCTAAGGTTCCATTAGCTGTTTCCGTGCCCATATCCTTATCAACCGTTATTTTTTGTAGGCTTTCAGGGCTTAACTGATAGCGTACGTTACGATGCGTTATTCCATAATCATTCAACGAAATCGTTTTCGCTTTTTGGTGAAATGCACTCATAAATAGATGTTTTGTTAGTTTATACAAAACTATAGATTTAATGTATTTAGCCCCACTATTTGATATATTATTCGGGTATAAAACCATAGAATTATGGTATTCCCCCGCTATATACAAAAGCTTTATAAATAATTTATAAAGCTTCATATCTCATTTATTATTTTTCAATGAATAGCTACAATGATTAGTAGTTTTATAATACTATTTTGAAATTATGACAAAATAATTGTTGTTTTTTCAATAAATGTGATTTTTTTTATCAAAATATTATCATTTTTTCAAATTTTCTGGAAATTCATCGATTATCAGGTTCCAAAGTTCTGGCAGTACAAAATAGACGAACACAGTTAGTATCAGTATGGATACCAAATTCATGAACAGTCCTTTGCCCACCATATCTGGAATGCGCAAGTAACCCGACCCAAACACTACCGCATTAGGTGGTGTTGCCACGGGAAGCATGAACGCGCATGAGGCAGCCACGGCCGCTCCCACCATTAATACAAAAGGATGTACGTCTATAGTTAACGCCATAGGCGCTAACACGGGTAACAACATTGCCGTTGTTGCCAAATTAGATGTTATCTCCGTTAAGAAATTAACCGCCGCTATCAAAACCAAAAGTAACAATATAACAGGTAGACCGGACAAGGATGCCATTTGACTTCCTATCCACACAGCGAGACCACTTACTTCAAACCCTTTTGCAAGTGCCATACCACCACCAAAGAGCAAAATAATACCCCAAGGCATTTTAACTGCTTCTTCCCAATTAATTAGTTGTTCCTTTCTATTCTTTGACGGAATTAAAAATAAAACTATGGCAAAGAAAATAGCAATTATGGTATCATCCAAACCTAACAAAAACTGCTGTAACAGAAAAGATCTAGTAATCCAACAAAAGGCTGTAAAGGCAAAAATAAAACCTACTAATTTTTCTTCATATGTTACATTTCCCAATAATTGTAACTGCCTTTTAATTTCTGCTTTACCGCCCGGAAATTCAGTTTGCCTAAAACTAAAAGCATATCTGGTTAGGTATTTCCAGCATAAAAGTAAAAGAACTATAGAAATCGGTAGGCCAAACATGAACCATTGCATAAACGTTATTTCATACCCGTAGGTATCTAAAACTACTCCGGCCAGAACCAGATTCGGCGGGGTTCCAATTAAAGTAGCTACCCCGCCTATTGATGCACTATAGGCAATAGCAAGCATTAAGGCCTTTCCAAAAATCAAGTTTTCGTCCTCAATAGTATTGGGGTTGTCCCTTAATTGTTTAATAATTGCAATACCTATGGGTAACATCATTACAGCCGTTGCGGTATTGGATATCCACATGGATAAAAATGCTGTCGCAATCATAAATCCCAAAATTATTTTACGAATATCTGAACCAATAAAATTTATAATATTTAGGGCAATACGCTTATGAAGGTTCCACTTTTCTATAGCAATAGCTATAATAAAACCTCCCATATACAGAAAAACATATTTATGACCAAAAGATTCGGAGGTGGACGGGAGATCCAGACCACCCGATAATGGAAATAGCACAAGAGGCAACAATGCAGTTACCGCAATGGGTATAGCCTCCGTAATCCACCATACAGCAATCCATGCAGTAGCAGCCAAAATAGCGTTTGCCTCTGTGGACAAACCCTCCGGATGAAAAAACATCAACACCAAAAAGAATAGTACTGGACCCATTATGAGGCCAAACAACTTTATTTTATTCATAAATCAGTAGTAATATCCTCAAGTTCCAATACTATTTTTGACAGAAGGGATTATCTTTTAATTTTGTAAATCGTATAGCCCAGTACGCTCCATGCAGTAATAAGCAAAAAACCTCCAATAGGGGTAATAAAAGCTATCATTTTAAAATCGAAATCGACTAAACTATTAATTGCCAAAAGGTAGATTGAAAAGGAGAACAATACAACCCCGCTAACCAAGAAATAGAATATGATACGTTTTATCCGTTCGGATATAGCTGGCAAAAGACCAAGTATAAAAAGAAAAAAAGCATGGTACATTTGATAACGGACACCTGTCTCAAAACTGGTTACGGACTTGGCGTCTACGAGCTTTTGTAACCCATGTGCCCCAAAGGCACCAAGCATTACCGCCATTACACCAAAAATACATGCAGTTAGAAAAATTGTTCTGCTCATAACTTAATATTCATCTTTTTTTATAAATGTAACAATTTGATATCTTAGTATTTCGTTTTACTACAAAAGTAAGGAAACCTATGTCACGAAAAATACTTGTTGTTGGGGCAGGAAAATCCACTTCCTATTTGATCGATTATTTTTTAGAAAAATCTGAAACTGAGCAACTGGATTTGACCATTGGCGACATAAATCCAGACGTTGTTCCTGGCCACGTTCGAAACCATAAATTCTGTACCGTGCTAAAATTGGATGTTTTTGATGATAAGCAACGTAAAGATGTAGTTTCAAAAAACGATATTATAGTTTCCATGCTTCCTGCCCGCATGCATATAAAAGTTGCAAAGGATTGTATTTCATGTGGAAAACATTTAGTAACGGCCTCCTACGTATCCGAAGAAATTAAAAAATTGGACCACAAAGCAAAAGAGCAAGGTTTGGTCTTTATGAACGAAATAGGCCTTGATCCTGGAATTGACCATATGAGTGCCATGCAAATTATTGACCAAATAAGGGCCAAAGGAGGAAAAATGCTCTTGTTTGAGTCTTTCACAGGCGGATTAGTAGCCCCAGAAAGTGATACCAACCTTTGGAATTATAAATTTACATGGAATCCAAGAAATGTTGTTACCGCCGGGCAAGGGGGTACAGCTAAATTTATTCAAGAAGGCACTTATAAATACATTCCTTACAATCAGCTTTTTAGAAGAACCGAGTTTTTTGAAATAGAAGGTTATGGAAAATTTGAAGGATATGCCAATAGAAATTCCCTTAATTATAGAGATGCGTATGGACTTCAAAATATACTCACCTTATACCGAGGTACTATGAGAAGGGTAGGTTTTTCCAAAGCCTGGAACATGTTCGTGCAATTGGGAATGACAGATGATAGTTTCGAAGTTGAAAATTCACAGGGCATGTCTTATCGAGAATTTGTCAACTTATTTTTGCCCTATTCCCCGACAGATTCCGTTGAATTAAAGTTACGCCACCTATTAAAAATAGATCAAGATGATATAAGGTGGGAAAAGCTATTAGAGCTGAACCTTTTTGATTCCCAAAAATTAATTCCACTTACAAAAGCTACACCGGCGCAAATCCTTCAGCATATACTTGAAGATAGTTGGACTCTGGAACAAGAGGATAAAGATATGATTGTCATGTACCATAAATTTGGCTACGAAATAGGAGGGGTTAAAAAACAGATTGATGCCAATGTAGTAGTAACCGGTGAAAACAGGACTCACACGGCTATGGCAAAAACAGTGGGGCTTCCCGTTGCCATAGCAACACTTCTCATTCTAAATAAAAAAATATCTACCCCGGGTGTTCGGATACCACTTACCAAAGAAGTTTACGAGCCCATACTTCAGGAATTAAAATCCTATGGCATTGCGTTCAAGGAATACGATGTTCCCTATGTAGGATATGACCCCAAATCTGTAGCAGGTTAAATTTTTATCTATTTCGGCCATTTACCCAGACCAAAGATGTACTGTACGAATGGCTTTTTGTAACCGTTTTTCCTATATTTAGTAATATTTAAAAGTTAAATGGCAAAATCCGGTAATGAAAAGGTAAAGATTGATGGTATTGACAAGAAAATCCTAAGATTTTTGATGAAAGATGCCCGTAAACCCGTGTTGGAAATCGCCAGGGGTATAGGAATTTCTGGTGCCGCCATTCATCAACGTCTCAGAAAACTAGAGGCATCTGGTCTATTGGCAGGTTCAAAATTTATAATTAACCCTAAGATTTTGGGTTATACGACCATGGCCTATATTGGTATTTATTTGGATAAGGCAATGAGCAACCCTCTTGCTGTTAAACAATTAGAAAAAATTCCTGAAGTTTTAGAATGTCATTATACCACAGGCAATTGGTCTATCCTTATTAAGGTATTATGCAGGGACAATGAGCATCTCATGCATGTGCTGAATAAAGAAATTCAGCAAATAGAAGGAGTGTCCCGGACAGAAACTTTTATCTCCCTAGCGCAGCAAATTGATAGGCAGATCACAATTTGACGACTTAAGGGACAATGTTAAACAACCCGCTCCTTTTTTGGGGTTTTTTTATCTGCTGCTTATGTTCTTTTGAAACTTCAATTTCTCAAGTACATCCTGATACGAATATCCCAACCCATCAGATAGGAATTAGACATGATAATGACTTCTTTCTGCTTTCTGATAAGTATTATTCTTCAGGGTTATATCTTACGT
>JBARUM010000062.1:0-1559 GCA_049645725.1 Maribacter sp. | reverse complement strand
AGAGAGAATAAAATTGTTTATTGTACCATGATATATTGAATCGCCCTTCCTACCAAACTTTTCACGGAAAAAAAGAATAGTCTTTAATTGATTCCCTTTTTATTGAAACTCTCAAAGTCTTGAATGTGTATATCATACAGAACTATATTTCATATCAGAATTAAATATATATCGATTTACACTGTTTTGGTATACCTTTCTTATCTTTAAGGTGCGAAAGCGTCAAAAAGCCTTTTTGGTATACCTATTCGGTTACCTATTTTGAAAAATTGATTATAACATATTGGTTATTAATTGGATAGGGCAGGGGTTCTAACTCTGCCACCCCGACTAATCACGTTAAAAGTGATTTATAAGCTCTGTTAGTCCTGAGATTAACAGAGCTTTGTTTTTTAAAACTATTTTAATAAATATTAACTCGAGCAAACTGCACCTAGTATCATATAATTTACCTTTGCCATCTGGGTAAAGTCATGCAATAGGAACGTACAATTTTAAAACAGTTAATAAATGTCTTAAAAAAAGAATGTACGAGCGGTAGGATTTAATGAGAATCGTAGTTTATTTTTTCCATTCTTCAAAATCCTTTTTAAATTTCTCATCTGTAAGTGGATAAAGTCCAATAATTGAATGTCCATTTTGAACCTGTTCCATCACAAATTCCTCAAATATTGTCATTTCCAAACATTCGTCGGCAACTTCGTCTGCAAGATGAGCGGGAATTATCATAACCCCGTCATCGTCCCCAAGAATAATATCTCCAGGAAAAACTGCAACATCTCCACATGCAATAGGTTCATTTATTGCGATGGCTTGATGCAGTGTCAGGTTTGTTGGGGCAGAAGGCGCTTGATGATAGGAGGGCATTTCCAATTCCGAAATCTCGGCTGAATCTCTAAAACTACCGTCCGTAACGACTCCTGCCACTCCTTTGACCATTAGACGAGTCGCTAAAATAGACCCGGCAGATGCTGCCCTAGCATCCTTACGACTATCCATAATGAGTACAGCTCCTTTAGGACAATTTTCGACTGCCAACCTTTGTGGATGGTTTTTGTCTTGGAAAACCGATATCGGATTTAAATCTTCGCGAGCGGGTATGTATCGGAGCGTAAAGGCTTCCCCGACCATAGTGGATTTACCAGATTTTAGTGGTTTTACACCTTGAATAAACTGATTTTTCAATCCTTTTTTGAATAGACATGTTGCCACTGTTGCCGTGCTGATAGACTTTAATTTACTCCTTGTGGTATCAGATAATGAACTCATAATCAACATTTTTTACTTGTTATTCGACTTTTTTCCAAGCCTCTCTTAGAAATTCTAAATCCTTCTTCATTTGGATAAAAACTTCGTTTTTATCAATGGTTAACTTTTTAGCTCCATGCTCTGCACCGCCCAAAGGATATTCCAAATGCAAGGAAACCGGGACACTGATTTCGTATTCTTTCAATAATGAAAAATACCTATTAAAGTCTACCATTCCTTCACCTAACGCCGTATTGACTGGTTTCCATTCTCCACTGACCTTTCCCCATTTAAAATCTTTTATCACTATG
>JBARUM010000061.1:0-5749 GCA_049645725.1 Maribacter sp. | reverse complement strand
CTTTTTTACTGTCCGCAAATTTTAAGAATTCATCATAAACACCATCCAATTGAATTTTGGTTAGTTGATAACCAACAATCTTGGCTCGGTAAGCCAAGGCAGCCCTTCCACTTCTCGCTGTAAGTACAATAGAGGATTCTGTGACACCAACATCAGCCGGGTCTATTATTTCATAAGTTTCTCTATTCTTAATTACGCCATCCTGATGAATTCCAGAACTATGCGCAAAAGCATTGGCGCCAACAATAGCTTTATTGGGTTGCACCAACATGCCCATTTTTCGAGATACCATTTGGCTGGTATCATAAAGCAGTTTACTATTAATGGTAGTGTCCAAATTTAAGTCGGGATGTTGTCTTAGAATCATCACTACTTCTTCTAGGGAAGTATTACCAGCTCTTTCCCCAATACCGTTAATAGTACATTCAATTTGTCTTGCACCATTAAGGACCCCAGCAATGGAATTCGCGGTGGCAAGACCCAAATCATTATGGCAGTGACAGGATAATATGGCCTTTTCTATACCTTTTACATTTTCTTTTAGGTACTTCATCTTAGCTCCGTATTCCTCGGGAAGACAATAGCCAGTAGTGTCTGGAATATTTAATACAGTGGCGCCAGCTTTCACCACGGCCTCACATACTCTTGCCAAGAACTCATTATCCGTTCTTCCGGCATCTTCCGCATAAAATTCCACATCTTCCACAAAAGTCTTGGCATAACTAACAGCTTCCACTGCTCTTTCAATAATAGCTTCCCTACTAGAGTTGAATTTAAATTTTATATGGGAATCGGAAGTACCTATACCAGTATGTATTCTTGGTGTTTTAGCGTATTTTAAAGCTTCCGCCGCAACTTCAATATCCTTTTTAACAGCCCTTGTAAGCCCGCAGACGGTGGCATTTTTAACTATTTTTGATATTGCCTCTACAGACTTGAAGTCCCCAGGACTAGAAACGGGGAAACCTGCTTCTATAATATTAACGCCTAACTCATCTAATCGTTCAGCAATTACCAGCTTCTGTTCCATATCCAGTTTACAACCTGGAACTTGTTCCCCATCTCTTAACGTAGTATCAAAAATCTGTACTATATCTTTACTCATTATATTTACGTAGTTTTAGCTAGTTAAACGAATATATGACCATAAACACAAAATATGGGAAATTTGTTATAAGATTTACAATGTTAAGACAATTTTTTATGTATTCAAAACATTGAAATTCAACCACTTAAACGTTCTATTTTACGATGACAAATGCGCATAAAGATGCCTTGTTCGTTCTGGTCAAATCACTTTCTAAATCTGAGAAACGTCAATTTAAATTGTATGTAGGTAGATTGGGGGTGAATACGGATGCTAAATTCTTGGCATTGTTTAATTTACTGGACAAAATAAAGCAATATGATGAAAGAACTATTTTAGATAGTGGCATTGTCAAGAAAGCCCAACTATCCAACCTTAAAGCACACCTGTACAAACAGATTCTAGTGAGCTTGCGTTTAAATCCGGTAAACCAAAACATACGCGTTCAGATTAGGGAACAACTGGATTTTGCTACCATTTTATATCAAAAGGGTTTATACAAACAGAGTTTAAAGATTTTGGATAAGGCAAAATCTATCGCCATTGAAAACGAAGAAAAGAATATCGCCTATGAAATCGTAGAACTTGAAAAGATTATTGAGACACAATATATAACTCGCAGTATTCCGGATAGGGCCAATGAGTTAGCCATACAGGCCAAGGAATTATCAGGTCAGAATGTAATGACTAGTAAGCTTTCCAATCTTTCGCTTCAGCTCTATGGAATGATGTTGAAGGTAGGTTATGTGAGAAGTGATGAAGACTATCAAAAAGTAAAAAGGTATTTTGAAAAACATTTGCCAAAATACGATTTGGATACTTTAGGTTTTCGTGAAAAATTATGGTTATACAAAGCATATTTATGGTATAGCTTTTTAACACAGGATTTTCTTTCCTGCTATAAATATTCCAGCAAATGGGTGGATTTGTTCTACGAACATAAAGAGATGATCTATCTTAATCCTGTTTTCTTTTTAAAAGGAAATCATTATTTATTAGAATCCTTATTTTATGTAAGATATAGTTCTCAATTTAAAGAAACACTTGAACAACTAGAAAGTACTTTAAACGAAAAAGATTTTCCTAAAAATGATAATATAAACTCATTGGTTTTTATTTACTTAAATGCCAACAAATTAAACCTTCATTTTTTGGACGGTACTTTTGAGAAGGGTCTTTATTTGGTAAAGATTATAGAATATGGAATTAATAAACATCGAGATAGGATAGATGCTCATCATGTTATGGTGTTGTACTATAAAATTGCATGTTTGTATTTTGGAATAGGAGATAATAAGACCTGTATTGTTTACCTCAAGAAGATTATTGAAAATAAAAATTTAAAAATGAGGGAGGATCTTATGTGTTTTGCCCGCGTTTTAAGTTTAGTAGCTCATTATGAGGCAGGAATGGACTACCATTTAGAAGTCCAATTAAAAAGCACCTATAAGTTTTTATTGAAAATGAACGATATGCACGCCGTTCAAAAAGAGATGATTAAGTTTTTAAGGAATCTTGGTGGAATCTACCCTAATGAATTAAGGGCCGAATTTCAGAAACTGCATACCGAACTTAAAAAATATGAAGACCATCCTTACGAGAAAAGAGCATTCCTTTATTTAGATATTATTTCATGGTTGGAAAGTCACTTGAAAAACAAACCGGTGTCGCAAATTATTAGGGAAAAAGCATTACTCCATACGAGATAAGTTAGAAAAGAAAGACATGAAGCGTTTCAACTTTTCTCATTTGTTGGAGATTAATCTGGCCATGATCTTCATTGGAACCTCCGGTGCGTTAGGTCGGTATGTGCAACTACCTGTTCCGGTAACTATTGCAACCAGGGGTATTCTGGCATTTCTATTACTTTATGTTTTTTGTAAATGGAAGAAGATTTCCTTAAAAATAAACCATAAGGACGCTCTGGCAATTGTTTTAAGTGGTTTGCTTTTAGGTGCACATTGGTTGACTTATTTTTATGCTTTAAAATGGTCCAACGTGGCTATTGGAATGTTGTCATTGTTCACGTATCCCGTCATAACCGCCTTTTTGGAGCCCTTATTATTGAAGACGAAATTGCAATTGATGCATTTGTTTTTAGGCGGACTTGTGCTAGGGGGAATTTACTTTCTTGCACCAAACTTTGATATCAAAGAATCAAATACAATCGCAGTAGGCATAGGTGTCTTCTCAGCATTGTGTTATGCCTTGCGCAACCTCGTATTAAAGACTAAGGTAAAACAGTATCATGGCTCCATGTTAATGGTATACCAAACAGGTATTGTGGGCTTAGCACTACTGCCGTTCCTATTTTATACCGATATGGATTTGGTGCTTGGGCAGTGGGAAGGTGTTTTGGCCTTGGCCATATTAACTACTGCTATAGGGCATACCCTATTTCTTATGACTTTCAAGCACTTTAGTATTACAACGGTAAGTATTTTGAGCAGTATACAGCCAGTGTACGGAATACTCATTGGAGTAATCTTTTTAAGCGAAATACCTGAACTTAGAACAATATTCGGAGGAATCTTAATCTTAAGCTCGGTAGTTATAGAAAGTTTTCGGGTATCAAAAAAAACCAAAATTACTGCTCGGGATTAATACTGGGTGTGCCGCCTCCGAATTGATTTAACAAACCAGTACCTAAGGTGCCAAACTCATCGCTCTGTGCCATATCGCGCACTTTTACAGGATCAAAGTTACCATTGAAGTAAAGAAAGGAACCGCTTTGATTGTTATTGTTATAAATCAATATTTCTTTAACAACATCCTTCTTCTCCCTTATGGAAACCACGTTACGTTTAAGCTCGTCATTTTTACGGTATACCTCAATAAAAGAATTGCCGGTAATACCGTTCATTTGCTTGTTTAAAAAATCCGTTCTGGCCGGAGTTGTACTTGGAAATTGCATATACCTAAGGTCTCTAGTGTTTCCCACAAGCGATTGCATTTCTGGAGAAATATTGCTTATGAGTGTCAGCATGAACTGTGGCACTCTTACAGCCGTAACTTGGTTATCATTTTTGTGTGCATTGTAAAAAGTGTCTATTGAATTATAACTTCCGCAATTGGTTAGAAGTATAAATAGTAAAAAGGTGCTTAATTTGCTAATCATGGTTTTGTGTTTGGTGAATCTAAAAATACGAATATTAGGCACATGCATCCCAAATGGGATCTTTTGGTAAGTCGGCCACAATAATTATAGGTTCCTTTTTTACCGGGTGCACAAAATGTAATTTTCTGGCATGTAAATGAATACTTCCATTAGGGTTACTACGGTCAAAACCATATTTTAAATCTCCTTTTATTGGACTTCCTATTCCGGATAGCTGTGAACGGATTTGATGATGCCTGCCGGTCTTTAAATCAATTTCCAATAAAAAATACCGATCAAGTTTTTTTAAAACCAGATACTCTAGAATAGCTTTTTTGCTATCCGGAACTTCCTTTGTATTGGCATAGGATTTATTCTGCTTTGGGTTCCGTTTAAGCCAATGTACAAGGATGTCCTCATGCTTTGGCGGTATCTTTTTCACAATAGCCCAATAAGTTTTCTTAGCTTCTTTTTCTGCAAAAATCTTGTTCAGCCTCGGCAGCGCCTTAGATGTTTTCGCAAATACCACGATACCGGATGTTGGCCTATCCAAGCGGTGTACTACACCTAAATAAACATTCCCTGGCTTGTCGTACTTTTTTTTCAGGTATTCCTTTACGATATCGCTTAAGGGTGTATCCCCGGTCTTATCGCCCTGTACAATGTCCCCTGGCCTTTTGTTTATAATTATGAGATGATTGTCTTCAAAAAGCACTTGAAGGTTTGAGGGGTTGGAATGTATGACGTTTGGATTTTTGGACAATTGTATGGTTTAGTTTTGGATTTTATGTCTGGTTTTAATAGTTGTTTTCCTTCTCCCCAAGCTTATGGCTAAAATTAGTAGTACTCCAAAAGTAACGGCCACATCAGCCATATTAAAAATGCCTGTTTTAAGGAAACCTAATCGTATTTGAAAGAAATCCGTAACCGAGCCGTAAACGACGCGATCTATTAAATTCCCAATACCACCACCAATTACAAAAGCAAACGCTACTATAATCCAAGCATTTAAATTGGTCTTTGTCAAAGTCCTAAACAATAGTATAAACAATACAATTAATGGTAATACCTGAAGCAACACTATTTTCAGAACAGGTGGGAAATTTTGCCCAAAACCGAGCATAGCACCTGTGTTTTCAACATTTGTTAAAATAAAGTGATTTTCAATTATGGGGATATAATCTTGGTGTACCACGTTTGTGCGAACCATTTCTTTGGAAATTTGGTCGCAACCAATATTCAATAGCACCAATGCAACAATATAAATTCTATTTATAAATAGTTTTTTTTGCATGGTCGGAATAGGGCTAATACTGTTCTTCTTCGCTTGGAAAATCCATACTCTTTACATCCTTTACGTAGTTTGAAATTGCATTACCCATTTCTTCATAGAGATTCATATACCTTCTAAGAAATCTGGGATTAAACTCATGTGTCATTCCTAAAAGATCATGAATGACCAAAACCTGGCCATCTGCGTATTTTCCACCTCCAATTCCAATAGTAGGTACGGTTAGGCTCTCTGAAACCTTCTTGGTCAACTCAGCTGGTATCTTTTCTAAAAC
>JBARUM010000060.1:0-3271 GCA_049645725.1 Maribacter sp. | reverse complement strand
ACGTAGGGTAAGACTCGTATTTATACTTTCTCTTTTAACCACGGTCATTTCGGCACTATGGTTCTTTTTAGCCAAAAGTTTGAATCTAAACGAGTTGAGCCTATATATTGGAGCAACCGTACCATTTTTTATAGCTGCTGCTATCATCTCTAAGGTAGGCAACCTCACCCTGGCGCGTTTTATTTATCTCATAGCTTTTAATATTAGTGTTGCCATTACTTCCTCTTTCATCGGAAAGGCAGGTAGTGTTGAATTTATATTGATGTTTGCCATGGCATTGCCTTTTGTCTTCTTCTCGTTCAGACGTGAAAAAAGCTACATCGTAATTTTTCCGGTGTTATCCATGACACTTTGGTTTCTACTTTACCTTACAGACTTTAATTTGTTTACCGTCACAAAGATGGATACGGCACTTGCGGACAAGTATATTTATCCCGTATCCCTTTTCACTACTGCGATCCTTGTTACCTACCAATTGATATTTTTCTGTTTGATTAACGCGCGTTTTTATTCCAACATACAAGAACAACGGGAAGACGCCATTGAAGCTTCCAATGCCAAGTCCCAATTCTTGAGTATGATGAGTCATGAAATCCGAACGCCTATGAATGCTATTATAGGGCTCTCCCATATTCTGGGGGATACCAGTCCTAGACCAGATCAAGAAGAAAATATAGAAGCATTAAACTACTCTGGTAAAATACTTTTGAATTTACTGAACAATGTGTTGGATTACAGCAAGATGGAAACAAGGGGTGTAGAACTTGACTCTATTCCCACGAATGTTATGACGGCAGTAAAACAGATAAAAAAGATTCATGAGCCGGGTTGTTTAAGTAAAGGAATCACATTTAATTTAGAGGTAGACGAAAAACTTCCCACTGTGCATTTGGATATTGTACGTTTTAATCAGGTGATTAATAACTTGGTCACCAATGCCATAAAGTTCACGAAGACAGGAAGTGTGACCCTAAGAATTTCAAAACAAGAAGAACTTGACGGCCATGTACGCATGCGTACCGAAATTATAGATACCGGTATTGGTATTACTAAAGAACAACAAGAGAACATATGGCAGCCATTCACCCAAGCCTCGGTGAGTACAAATCGTTTATATGGCGGTACCGGACTTGGCCTTCCTATAGTAAAAGCTGTAGTAGAAGCCATGGGGTCCACCGTAAAAATTGAAAGCGAATTAGAAAAAGGGAGTCGGTTTTATTTTGATTTAGAACTCGAGGCAGTATCTCAAGAGCGGCCGAACCACGGCAGTGAGAAAAAGGAACGTAATTTAAACGGCAGAAGAATACTACTGGTAGAAGACAACAAGATAAACATTATGGTAGGCAAGCAGATATTGGAAAAGGCAAATCTCGTAGTAGATGTTGCCTTTGATGGTCTTATGGCGGTAAACATGGTGAAGAAGAACGACTACTGTGCCGTTCTTATGGATATTCAAATGCCTGTAATGGATGGGTATACCTCTTCTATGGAAATAAGAAAATTCAATACGGAATTGCCTATTTTGGCATTGTCCGCATCAGTGTTTATTGAAGTAAAGAGTAAGATAGAGAAGAGTGGCATGAACGGCTTTATCTTTAAACCTTTTGACCCAGAAGACCTTTATAATAGAATTGAAGAGGTGATGGATGTACCGCTAGCCTCTTAATTTTGGAGCGGCCCAAGTAAGATATCCTAAAGCTTTCTTTAATAACGTTTCAGCCTCCCTATAACTTCGCACCTTACCTCAATCGTAGGTAATACGGTCACGGATGGTACCATCTGCCCTGTGGATAATAACATCGGCTTGGTGTTTTCTGGCAATGGTTTTCGCTTTGTTAATGGCAGTGCTCTGTTTTCTGTGTTTGGAGGTAATACGTTTGTTGCCCTCACGCCGTACCGCCCAACCCTCCTCATAAGGCACCACATGTTGGTGCCAAGTTCTTTTTCTGTTCCCTTCTCGGGAGCTCCTAAAAAAGACTTCCACGAGTTCTATTAAAATGGTCATCCAAGATTTGGAGGAGGTGTTTTTAGGCATATAGGTATTTCCTGATGACTAAGATACTGTTTTTGCAAGGATAATAATATATGGTAAGCTATTGAGCTGCTGGTAAATAGTATCGAGAACCCTTCGACTACGCTCAGGGCATCGCCCTTTGGAAAACTAAAGCTTCTCGATACCATTCGACTCCGCTCTGGGCATGCATTTTCACTTTCGCTTGGTTGAAGACACTCCTTTAGATTTGTTCATTAGTGATATTACGTTTTTATCCAGTTTGTCAGTTCACGTGATTTGTTGACTGAGCGTAATCGAAATCTAAAAAAGAAAACTCCCATCAACAAAAAATGCTGCTACCCTAAATGAAAGGATAACAGCATTTGAACAGCTTTTTGGTATTAGAACTATAAGGTTCTTAAGTACTCCGCAACACTTCGCGCATCTTCTTCTGAAAGATTTTGGTTCAGCATTATCGCATTATTGTATTCTTTTAAAAGTGCTTTTGCAATCGGGTCTTCTTTAAGCATACCGTCAGGGTTCAAAATCATATTCATAACCCATTCCGGACTTCTACGCTCATAAACACCTTTTAAGGCCGGGCCTATCATTCGTTGTTCAGCCATATGACAAGCTGTACAGATCGCTTGGAATTTTGCTTGCCCTGCGGCAGCCAGTTCCGCATCTATTTCATCCGCAAAACTTACAGAGGTTATGGGCCCTACCCCCTTATTATCCATATCTACGGGAATGTCTTCAGACGCTTCAACAGCTTTAACCTCCTTTTTGGTACGGTTCATTTCAAAACCTTCTTTCTTTTCTTCTTTCTTTTCGCCGCAGCTTACCACTAAGGCACTTAAGGCTAATAAGGTGAGTAATTTTCGCATTTTAATCTATTTAATTTTGTTTCGCTTTAAGGAAATACTAAGATAGGAATTTTTATTTGTTGGAGATTACTTCTTCTGGTTACAAAATGTAGAAATACTATAATTTTTAATCTAGAGGCTAGAGAAAAAATCAATAGCACGCTGTTCCGTATAGGTGGCGGTATTTACCCCATGAAAGCCCACATGTCCGCCATACTTTGGAACTTCTAAGAATACGTGTTTGCTATACTTGGCTTCTTCAATAGGATAACAGGCCTCGCCTAGGAAAGAATCGTTCTGGGCATTTATGATCAGCGAAGGAATTTTGATATTCGGTAAAAACTGCAAAGAGCTGCATTGCTCGTAATAGTCCAGAGCATCCATAAAGCCATGCGCCCTGCTGGTATAAATG
>JBARUM010000059.1:0-2090 GCA_049645725.1 Maribacter sp. | reverse complement strand
TTTTTTTAGAAAAAACGGACAAATCTACACGAAAGTGAAATTGAACTTAAATCCGGTTTCCTCCCTATTTTTAGTTCAAAAATAAAAACGATTAAAATTATCTTAACGGTTAATGCAAGCAAAACATGAGTATGAAAAAAGTACAGCACAAAACTAAAGAAAATAAGAACGGTAACTTACAAATTACTTCACGAAGAAAGTTTCTCTTCAATACGTCATTAGCCTTTGCATCTATTGCTATTATTCCCAGACATGTTATGGGGAGAGGTTTCCTTGCACCAAGTGATAGAATCAACTTAGGTGTTATAGGTTTAGGTAAACAGGGGAACATTTTATCGAACAGATTTCTTTCCAACACAGGAGCACAAATTGTAGCAGGAAGCGATGTTTGGGATAGTAAAAGAGACTTTTTCAAATCAAATGTTGAAAGTGCCTATGCCAAAATTAGAAATGTTGAATCCTATAAGGGTGTACGTACCTACTTAGATTATAAAGAACTTATCGATCAAAAAGATTTGGATGCCGTAATTGTAGCCACTCCAGATCATTGGCACGCTATACAGTCAATTGATGCTATGAATGCCGCTAAGGATGTCTATTGCGAAAAACCCTTAACAAATACAATATCCGAAGGAAGAAAAATTGCAGATACTGTAAAAAGAACACGTTCTGTTTTTCAAACAGGGAGTATGCAACGTTCGTGGGTGAAATTTATAACGGCACAAGAAATCGTCAGTTCCGGTAAACTTGGAGAAATAAAAAAGGTGCTAGTTAACGTGGGTGATCCTGCAAGAAACTATGACTTGCACAGCCAACCATTACCAAAGGGAATCGATTGGAACCGATGGTGCGGTCCGGCACCACTACTTGGATACAATGATGACATTGCTCCAGAATTGGTTAAAACCTATCCAAACTGGCGTAACTATAAAGAAACAGGAGGAGGTATTCTTGCAGATTGGGGTGCGCATATGTTCGATATTGCACAATGGTGCTTAGGAATGGATGATACAGGTCCTGTAACATTTATACCACCATCAGATGCAAAAGCGGTACGAGGTTTAAAAATGTTTTATGCTAATGGTATTGAAATGGTACACGAAGACTTTGATAGAGGTTGGGGCGTTCGTTTTATTGGTACTCAGGGAAGCATGGATGTTAGCCGTAATTATTTAGTAACTACCCCAGCTTCCATTTTATCCGCTGCTATTAAAACCGATATGGAGACGGTAATGAAAGACCAGGGTAATCATTATCAAAATTGGTTAGACGCTATTAAATCTAGAAGCCAGCCCATTTGTGATGTAGAAATAGGCCATAGAACAGCATCCATCTGTAATATTGCGAATATTGCCTATGAATTGGGGGATACACTGAGTTGGAATCCACAAAAAGAAAAATTTAAAGGTAATAGGCAGGCCAATAAATTGCGAAAACGTAAGAATAGGAAGTATGAATAATCGTTTAAATTCATCAAGTTTTACTGAACCATGAATAAGAAACTACTCATACTTTTTATAATGAAAAAAACAGTACTCTTTTGTTTATTAAGCCTTGGTGTCTTCTGTGGTTGTGAATCAAAAAAGAATACGAAGGATAATGAGCTTGAAATCTCCAAAGCCCAACAAATAAAGCAACAACCAAATATTTTATGGTTGGTGACCGAAGATATGGGTGCCTATATTCCACCTTTTGGTGATTCAACGATTGTAACTCCTAATTTATGTCGCTTAGCTAGTGAAGGTGTTATTTATCCAAATCTCTATTCAACATCGGGAGTCTGTGCACCTAGTAGGGCTGCCATCGCTACGGGCATGTACCCATCTAGTATTGGAGCAAATCACATGCGCACCAATTCCAAGATGGAACTTACAGGTTTAAAGGCATATGAAGCGGTACCACCACCTGAGGTTAAGATGATAAGTGAGTTATTACGCAGAAACGGGTACTATTGCACCAATAATTACAAAGAAGATTATCAATTTAAGGCACCTGTAACCGCATGGGACGAAAGTAGCCCGTATGCCCATTGGCGCAATAGAAAAGAGAATCAGCCCTTTTTCTCTGTTTTTAATTTTACAGAAACACAC
>JBARUM010000058.1:0-2080 GCA_049645725.1 Maribacter sp. | reverse complement strand
GAATGGAATTCTATAAGGAGTTCAAAAAATATGAAGAGCAAATAACCAGCAATTTAAACCTTCGCTACGTCAATGATATGATTGTTCGTTACGAATCTGAAAAAAGAAGCAACCAAATTGAAACACTTGCCAAGGAAAATGAAAATGTTCGCCTAAAACTACGTCAAAATAGGACCATGTTATTGATTAGCGGAATAGCATTGGCCCTGCTAGCAGGAATTTTATACATCCTCTACAGGCAATACCAATTAAATAGTGAAAAGAAATTATTGACGCTGGAGCAAACTATGTTAAGGAGTCAAATGAATCCGCATTTTCTTTTTAATTCCCTCAACTCTATTAAGTTATATATCATAAATAATGAAAAGAAAAATGCAGTGCATTATCTGAATAAATTCTCTAAACTGGTCCGGAAAATTTTAGAAGCGTCATCACAAAGAGAAATACCGTTGGCGGAAGAATTAGAGACTGTAGAGCTTTATATGAACATTGAGAATATTAGATTCTCCAATGAAATAAATTTTAAAATCAATATCTCAGATGATATAGATATCCATACCGTAAAAATACCATCTCTTATACTACAACCTTTCCTAGAGAATGCCTTATGGCACGGGTTGTCATCAAAAGAAGGCAAAAAAAATATTACCCTAGACGTAAGTAAAGGTCAAAGTGGCTTCATTAAGATTGCCATAACGGATGACGGTGTTGGACGCGATGCAGCCGAGAAGATTAAGGAAAGTAAAGTACTCAAGAGAAAGTCTGTAGGGATTGATATCACCAAAGAACGTCTAGCCAATTTTTCAAGGGACTATCAAAACTCATTTCATGTAGAAATAATTGACCTATTTGATAATAACAACAGGTCTAGAGGCACCAAAATAGTTCTTCATATACCAACTATTTAAGGTGCTCCTTGGCCACTTCCTCTAACTCTGCATACCAGGCATCGCCAAATTTTCGGACCAGTGCTTCCTTAACAAATTTATAAATAGGGATTTTAAGTTCTTCTCCAAGTGCACATGCAGGGTCGCAAATTTGCCATTTATGATAGTTAACCGCGGTTAATTCTGTGTATTCTCTTATTCTCACTGGATATAAATGGCAGGAAACTGGTTTTCTCCATGTTATTTTTCCTTGATTATAAGCTTCCTCTATTCCACATTTGGCAATTTTTTTGTCATCAAAAATAACATAAGCGCATGCGCTACCGTTAATCAAAGGTGTTTCCCATTCACCATCTTCGCCCTTGACAAAAGCTCCTTGCGCCTCTATAACGGCAATACCCTCTTCGCTCAGGAAGGGTTTTACTTTGGAATAAATATCAACTAAAATTTCTGTTTCCCTATCTTCTAAAGGTGCTCCAGCATCGCCGTCAATACAGCATGCACCTTTACAGGCATTGAGATTACATAAAAAGTCATTCTCAATAATCTCCTCTGAAACAATTGTCTTACCAAGTTGAAACATGTATTGTTTTTTGAGGTAGAAAGATACATTATTTCTTGTTTTTGTTTTCGTGGATTATTTCTAAAATAAAGATAGATATGCCTTTTTATAATCTTAGCTTTGCAAAAAATTTCGCAGATGGAGTTTCATTTTAACTTTAGAGAGATTGCAACGGCAAGTATGGTACTTTTTGCTGTCATTGACATTTTAGGAAGTATTCCTATTATTATTGGATTACGAAATAAAGTTGGCCATATTCAATCTGAAAAAGCCTCTATAGTCGCGGCTTGTATTATGGTGGCCTTTCTTTTTTTAGGAGAAGAAATACTCAATCTTATTGGTATAGATGTAAACTCATTTGCCGTTGCCGGCGCCTTTATCATCTTCTTTCTAGCCATTGAAATGATTTTGGGAATATCTCTTTACAAAGATGATGAGCCCGAAAGTGCCTCTATTGTTCCCATTGCATTTCCTTTAATAGCCGGCGCAGGCACTTTAACTTCCTTACTTTCTTTAAGGGCAGAATATTATGTTGAAAATATCATAGTGTCCATAATAGTAAATATAATTTTTGTGTACTTAGTGCTAAAGTCTTCTGTGAAATTGGAGCGAATTTTAGGAAAAATTGGCG
>JBARUM010000057.1:0-4125 GCA_049645725.1 Maribacter sp. | reverse complement strand
AATGCCGAACGGTATATTATTAGTCAAATCGATTTTAAGACCGTTTTACTGGATGTGATGCTGAGTTTTTTACTTTTTGCGGGAGCCTTGCACACCAATTTTGAGCAGCTAAAGGTGCAGCGTTGGCCTATATTGGTATTTTCCACCTTGGGCGTTCTCGTATCCACCTTTTTGGTCGGTACCATTATGTTCTATGTGCTACAGGCTTTTGGTCTTTCGGTAGATTTCATTTATTGTTTGCTTTTTGGTTCGTTGATTTCTCCTACGGATCCTATCGCCGTTCTTGGAATTTTAAAACAAGCGGGAGCGCCAAAGAAGCTGGAAACCAAGATTGTTGGAGAATCCTTATTTAACGATGGAGTAGGAGTGGTCGTGTTCTTGACCATTTTTCAAATAGCCTCCGCTGGTATGGATGCCATAACTCCATTGGAAATCGCAGAGCTTTTTGGTGTAGAGGTCGTCGGTGGCATTGTGCTAGGGCTGTTAATAGGTTGGATTACCTACCGTTTAATGCGTTCTATAGACGATTATGATATTGAGGTGATTATTACCCTTGCCGCAGTGATGATGGGAACCGTAGTAGCACAGAAATTCCATTTGTCAGCTCCATTGGCCATGGTTACCGCCGGTTTGGTGGTGGGGAACGATACCGTTCGTAATTCCGCCATGTCCAAAACTACGGAAACCTATGTAGACAAATTTTGGGAGCTGCTGGATATTCTTTTGAATACACTGTTATTTGTATTGATAGGAATGGAAATGCTGGTCATATCTTTTGAGTTCAACTACGTTGTGGCGGGATTGGTAGCCATACCCATTGTATTATTATGCCGCTATTTATCCTTGCTGTTGCCTATTAAGTTTTTTGAGGAGAAGCTAGACTTTGTGCCGAAAACTAATTTGGTGATGACCTGGGGTGGACTACGTGGTGGCATATCCATTGCTCTGGCTCTTGGGTTAACACAAGATATGCACCGCGACCTGTTTTTAGTGATTACCTATGTGGTTGTGGTCTTCTCTATCATTGGGCAGGGGCTTACCGTAGGCAAGTTGGTTAAAAAAGTGACCGCAGATGTTACCTAAAAACTATACTGAATTTCAGCATACGCTTTCCGAGGCTTCACCTCCTGATGATTGGCCCGAAGCCTTAAAAGCCATGTGGTTTGATGCTAAAGGCGATTGGGAAAGTGCTCATAACATTGCCCAGGATATGCATAACGAACTAGGCAGCTGGATGCATGCCTACCTGCACCGCAAGGAAGGCGACCGTTTTAACGCTGGCTATTGGTACTGCCAAGCAGGTAGAAGCTATCCTCAAGTAAGTCTAGAAGCAGAATTACGGAAAATGGTGGAATTTGTTTTGAATAGGGTTTGAAAAGAAATTAGGAGCTATTTCGTTACCGGCTACGTTTAAAAATAGTAGCGAATTAAAACGCTACTACTTTTCGAAAAGCAAGATACTTAAATAATGGAAAAAGCGGTTCAGTTTTCACCTAAACCGCTATTTTTTATATTGTCGGTAGCCGTATTTTTTATTTATGCTTATGTTTCGGTTCCCATATTAGTCTTACAAAAGAGCTCAATCTTTCATTTTCTCTACTTACAGGAATTCCCGCTACAATTCCAATCAATAAGTTATCTGCAATTCCTAATCGCATTTGAGGTCGAATCGTCATATCAAAGTCGCTATTTTCAAGAGTTTTGTTAAATTCAACACCTATGAAATTTCTAGTGCCTGTAATCATATAATGAAAACTTGTGTTGATATCATAAATCGTATGAAATTTATTGGTAATGAAATTCTGTTCAATCATGGGACCTGTATATATCAATGAATGAAAGTTGTTTCCCCAACGTTTTGCAACAATAAAAAACGGGTTGTAGATATTTCCTTTAATGAAAGGGCTTCCAAAGTTTCTAAAACCCGAGAGTTCAAACTCGTTGATATATCCAATTGCCATTGATGTTGCCATTGGCTCACTCACAAAGAATGACCATTGAGTTGCTATTTTAATACTGTTCAAGCTATTTGAGGGGATTGAATCACTTTCTATTCCGCTTTGAGGTGCATAAAAAGTAAAAGGTAATTCAACTTCAAATCCTAATCTGTCAATAGGTGCCCATTCATATTCAATTAATGCTTCGTAAGCATCAAATTTTAAATTGTCTGTTAATCCTAAACCAACGTTCCACTCTTTTTCTCCTTTTCTCGCTCCTAAATCTCGGATTAGGTCTATATAGAGTGGTTCAGCGTGTAAAACTTTGTCAGGCTCTTTATGGTCTTCTATTTGTTGGATATAAATACTGTCTTTTTCAGTCTTTGTAATTTGGGCAATAGAATATGTTGAAGATGCCAATAGCATTATTAGCACCAAAGAATTTTTAAATACATTTTTGATTTGTTTTTTAAGCATTATGAAATTATCCCATTACTATTGAATAGGTGAGAATTAGTCAAGTCAGAAAACACAAATCAAATCTTGGGCGGTGGAATATCTAGCTTTTGAAAGCCGTTAGCCAAAAAGGTATTTAAGTCAGGAAAATTTTGTCGGGTTGTTATTATCGATGCTTTATTTAAGTCTATTTCTGCTGTATAATGATTGGTTAAATCAATTTTAGCATTAGTCTTTTTGTTGTGTTCTTCGGTGTCGTTGTCATCATATTCTTCAATGGCATTTTCATACGCCAAAATCTTCTCGACCACAATTTCTATAATACTTTCTTGGTCATTGATTGATAAGTCTTCAGGAATGTGTTCAGGGTTAGGGTCTGCCGTGTCAACACTTATGTTGAGCAGAAAGAGTCCCATCAGTCCCCAAAGGATTTTGGTAAATACACTATTTCTAATTTGACTAAGCACAGTTCAAAGTTAACGTTGTTTTGTCCGTTTTCTTATATGGCTACCAACGATTAGATAAGCGGAGTTGCTATTCCATTTATCGGTTGCGAACTAAGTTCGTTAATCTCAAAACAGGTGTCAAGTGCATCCTACATGATTTGGACGAAAGTTTTAAACAGTTATTCTAAGGATATGAATGAATTCCCTTAAATTTTATTATGGAAGTGTAGGTTAAAAAATAGCGGCACATTTATAAAAACGTAACCGCTAGTGTTTTGAAGCGCGAAACCAGTAGTTATTTAATCTTATCAACAGGGCAGCTTCTAATCCCGAAAATTGCATATAACGGACAAAAACTAACAAAACCTGTAAGCAGAAAAACCGCGGCCACGACCATTAGCACTATTCCTAAAACTCCGGTAATTGTTCCTGTGAAATAAAGTACTGCTGCAATGGCAGCGATTACTATTCTGATAACCCTATCTGCGGAACCCATATTTTTTTTCATCTTTCTTTATTTAAAGTTTACATTATTGAAAGACAAAATTGAGAAAAAAAATAATGTTGTGCAGTGACCCTGGTCACCACGCATCAATAATAACAATTCCGTCTGGCTGTTGCTTTATTTTTTTATTATTTTCAAGTTTTTTCAATACCCTCGTGATGACTTCGCGTGCGGTTCCCAGTTCATCAGCCAATAGGTTGTGGCTCATTTTAATGGGACTGTTCCCCATAAGTTGGGCTTTCTTGTTTAAATAGTCATACAATCTTTTGTCCATTTTATCATTGAGCAAATACCCAATGGTATGCAAGAGTTCCAAATAACGTAGGTTGTATTGTTGGTAAAATAGCGTATTAAAATCCGGGTAGTCTTTTATCCAATGGTGTAGATGTTCCACTGGAAGAAGCAATATACGAGCGGTTTCCTCTACCGTAGCATATACTTGGCTTGGTGTATGCTGTAAAGCTGCATAGAAGGTCATGACACAGCTCTGTGCCGGTTCTATGTAATATAGTAAGAGCTCTTTTTCATTAAACCGGGAATGTACTTTAACCAAGCCTTCTAGTACTATTGGTAGGATATGCACGTACTGTTCCTGCTTTAAGATTTCGGTGCCTTTGGAAAAGGTTTGTAAAGTGGAATTTTCCAGTATGCTCTGCCGCAACTGAGGTTTTAGAAATGATAATAAATTCTTGTCAGCTTCCAACGTTCATTTTTTTATTTTTAAAACCGCTCTTTATAGGTCGTTTTTTTTTGATTTAATTTAATTCGGAAACTATAAATG
>JBARUM010000056.1:0-2709 GCA_049645725.1 Maribacter sp. | reverse complement strand
CTATTACTGTTCACCGGTTTACCAACGTTTAAAACTTTTCCAGTAAAATCTTGTCTTTTAATTTTAGTAGCAAAGACATCCAATCCTCCTAATCCTGGATGACCATCCGAAGAAAAATATAAAATTTCTTCACTAGTTATATAAGGAAATGTTTCTCTAGCTTCAGTATTAATATTTGAACCTAAATTTTGAGGTGTACCGAATGAACGATCTTCATTAATAGAAACCATAAATAAATCTGATTCTCCTAACGTACCAGGCATGTCTGAGACAAAATAAAGCGTTTTTTCATCAGGACTCAAAGCAGGGTTTGCAACAGAATAAGAGTCACTATTAAAAGGTAGCTCTTCAACTTCTCCCCAAATACCCTCATCAGTTAATACAGCTCTTAAAACCTTTAACCTAACGATGCCTTTATCGTCTTTTATGGTTTTTCTCCTTTCAGAATTATTTCGAGTAAAATACATTGTCTGACCATCTTTCGTAACTACAGATGTGGACTCGTGATAGCGTGTATTTACATTTTCGTCTAATTTTTTTACATGATATACAGATGAACTATCTGCATTTACCTCATACAAATCCAAAAAGTCTTTTGCATTCCAAGTATGACGATATCTAGCAAAATTACCTGTGTCTCTATCAGAAGAAAAAATTAACCCTTCTTTATAAAAAGAAGGGGCGAAATCTGAATATGGTGAATTATATTCGAAAGGACCTAAATTATATCTACCAGAATTTTCCTCAATTTCTGACATAAAATCTCTGTCTTCATTAAACGCAGCAGCGCGACCATCACTTTTGGTGATTTCCATAAATTTATTCATGACATCACTAGACGCATTATAATCGCCTAAAGTTTTAAGGGACTGTGCATATTTAAAATAATCTTCTGCAGTTACTTCTGCCGAATAATCTGCTACGAGTTGTTTGTACGTTTGAGCAGCTTCTTTGTAATCGGCATTATAATAGTATGAATTACCCAATTTTCTAAGTAAATCTGCAGATACAAATCCTTTATCCAATACCTTTTTATAAATATCTATTGCCGGACTAAAAGAATACGAATAGAACTTTTCGTTTCCTTTTTGAATAAGACGTTCTTGAGCTTTAGTTAAACCGTGAAAGAATAACAACAATACTAAAATAAACTTGAATTTATGTTTCATATATAAGTTTGCCATTTAGAAAAAACGAGGTGAAACCAATCTTTGAAATGATTTTACCAATTCATATCGTAAGAGAACTTCAAATGATCCATCGTTGAATTGAGTACCTCCCAAATCTGTTGTTTCTCTATCATATGCTAGACCAATCATAAATTGGTCTGAAATTTGGAAACCAGCCATTGCACTAACTGCTGCATCCCATCTGTATGCTGCTCCAAAAGTAAATTTTTCATTGAACATGAAGTTTGCAGAGAAATCAACCTGCAATGGTGCACCCCCAACAACTTTAGTCAATAAGGCTGGCTTAAATTTTAAATTTCCATTTAAATCAAAAACATACCCAGTAATTAAGTAGAAATTAATTCGCTCTTTTGATAAAAATTGTACACTATTCGCATCTCTTTGAGAATTATCAAAATGTTCTGTTTGGAATAAATTCGGAGCTGAAAGACCAGCATAAAATGCATTGGAATGATAATAAAGACCTACACCAACATTTGGTGAAAATCTATTCTCTATATTATCAGAATCTACAGGTTCAGAATCAAAATTACGAAGCTGGTTAAAATCTAAGTTTAATAAATTACCTCCCGCTTTTAGTCCAAAAGACAATTTGCCCTCTGCGGAAACATCAATAGTATAAGACACCACAGCATCAAAATATGTTTCTTGAACCACGCCATTCCCTATCTCATCATTAACTATCGAAACACCATAACCAAGTTTACTATTTCTAATAGGTGACTGAATATTTAATGTTTGGGTTTTTGGTGCTCCTTCAAGACCTACCCATTGAGATCGATATAACCCTGTAATACTTAATTGACCTCTTGAGCCAGCATATGCCGGATTTACGCTCATTGTATTGAACATATACTGAGTATACTGCGCATCTTGCTGGGCAACGGCGCTACTAAACATTAGGAACAAACCTCCAAACAGGATTAAAAACTTATTTTTAATATTCATATTTTATAAACTATTATCTACTAATATACAGATATTCACTATCTACCTTATTTACTCCTTCAAAGGTAGTATAATCAAATATATAGAAATATATTCCGGCCGGAAGATAATCATCTGTACTTAAGGTTGACCTACCTCTTGATCTACCATCAAAAACATTATTTTGATTATTATAATTTTCACCTTCGTAAACAGCAACTCCCCATCTATTAAAAATCTTTAAAGTGCTGTTGCGAATCTTATCTACACCTCTAATGAATAAGAATTCGTTTCTACCATCACCATTCGGTGTTACCATTTGATTTACTTCAATTGGGTCATCGTCTGTTTCTGTAGGATTATTGTCAACAACTAATATCTCAACAGTTGCGGTATCACAATTACCCAAAACATCACATACTGTATATTCAATGGTATCACTTCCTTCAAAACCATCGTTTGGCGTGTATGTAATTGTATCATCTGAAATATCATCTGGAGTTCCTCCATCATTGATTTCAACAGTACCATTTGATGGGTCGGTTACAGTTAACGTACCATCTGTAGGAATACCAAAATCATTATCCAGAAT
>JBARUM010000055.1:0-1567 GCA_049645725.1 Maribacter sp. | reverse complement strand
TGTATTATTTGAATCATTTTATTAAACTATGAAGAAAACTTTTATTCTATTTAGCGCAATTATCTTTAGCACAATTATCTTAAATGGTTGCGCCGTAAAAGAAGCAATTGATGATTCTGTAGATGCTATTGAATGTGCTAATCTATTAGAGCGAATAGATAACGAAGAAGGCAACAGACCTTGTTCTGAGCAAATAGCCGATATCGAACAAATATTACGAACTTGTGATGAGTTTTTATCTCAAGACCAAAAAGATGATTTAAATTTTGCCGTAAATAATTGCACTGACGATTAATTAATCGCAAGTTCCTCGTTTATTTTTAAAACCCAACGTTTTTGCTCGGAAACGTTTCTGGAATAGTCGGTCTCATTATCATACTTATTCTGAAAATCATTCAACTTACGAAGAGTTCTTTTGTAAATTGCCTTTACCTCAGCTTTTACATTTTTGGTAAATAGGGTTTGAGCCATTTCCCTACTCATTTTGCGAGCAAAAAGTTCTGAAATATCAAAATGTAGTTGTTCATGAATCAAAGTAACATCGTTGCATATGGCTGGCCTATACCATGATTTTGTTGGATAGAAAAAAGAGCTTACATCATAATCCACTATCATTTTGTTACCCTTGTTATGAGTAGAAAATTTATAACTTATTCCGCTTGCCGTAGTAGCCGCAGCGACCGCTCCTAGTGGAACTTCACCTTTAAAGTCATTCCAAGTTAGCCTTTTAATATTATTCCAAGGAACCTCTTCTTGTGCTTCACAATGATAAATCATTGCTAAAAAACAAAAAAGAATACCCCCAATAATTTTTAAAGCACCCAATTGAAAGCTATTTCCTTTTTAATATCCGGATGTAGGCTATAAAGTACAGGGCATGTATTTGCGGTATGCTCCAAAATTTTCCTGTTCTTTTCAGAGATGTCAGAAGGTAAACTTAGTTTTACATCAATCTTTGAAATTCTCCTTGGGGATGCCGACATGTGTTTGGTAACTTCGGCCGTAGAAGATTTTAAATCCACCTCTAAGCCATTTGCCTTAATGCCCATCATGGTCAACATGCAACTAGCCAATCCTGTCGCCACGGTATCCGTTGGTGAAAAAGCCTGTCCAAGTCCATTATTGTCCGTGGGAGCATCTGTCACAAAAGAATCTCCTGATTTTAAATGGGTACATTCAGTTCTTAAATTTCCGTTGTAGATTACTTTTGAAGTCATATTATTCCAATTCCTTTATTCGCATATCCTCATATGCCATTATATAAGAAGCTTGATTGAAGTAGCCAGAAGTAGCGTCCTTTTCATAATCAAACTTATTACCATTGTATTCCGTAGCACCAATAAACTTAGAAATATCAATTAAATCATTTTTATAGGCCAGCTTAAGCAACATATCATAAGTAAGGTCAAAACCACGAACAGCATAGCGGTCTGGGTCGTCCCCAAAACGTTTTCTATAGCGTTTCACAAAACTATTAGTAGGTACTTCCCTGTAAACGGACGGATATGTAAAATTAAGATTGGAGAGATGCGTGCTTGATATCACATCATTTTCAAAAGCATTGTTC
>JBARUM010000054.1:0-4782 GCA_049645725.1 Maribacter sp. | reverse complement strand
TTAACTTGGATAGAGTAGACGAGATACCTCAGTTTGACTTGGTGATTCTAGGCATGGGCGATGACGGACATACGGCTTCTATCTTTCCACATGAAATAGATTTATGGAATGCTGAAGACCATTGCGTTGTAGCTGCGCATCCTGATTCTGGTCAGGAGCGGGTTTCTATTAATGGAAAGGTGATCAACAAATCCAAAGAAGTTGCTTTTTTGGTCACTGGGGAAAGCAAGGCGGAAAAGGTGACCGAAATAATCAATAAGGCCGGAAATTATAAAACCTATCCCGCAAGTCTTGTAAATCCTGAATCGGGTAAACTAGTATGGTTTTTAGACCAAAGTGCAGCAGCAGGAATTACGAAAGATTAAGTTTGCAATTTTCAGATGCTAACATTTCAAGAAATTCCTCCACTTTAAAGTTGCTAGATTCAAATTTAGAATCCCTTTGAAAAGCAGATTCTTTTCGATATTTACTACGCGAAAAACGCCGAACACCCTGTTCATCTGTCACTAATAACCCTGGAATAGGAGTGCTTTTTGCATTTTCGTCTTTTGCCACCATGGTGAAGTAGGACGAATTGCAATGCCTTTTTTTACCTGTTGTAATATTTTCAGACTCTACACGAACCCCTACGACCATTGAAGTCCTCCCCGTATAATTAACAGAGGCCTTGAGCGTAACCAGTTCACCAACCTCTATAGGGTTCAAGAAGTCTACTCGATTAACCGATGCGGTAACACAGTAACGTCTAGAATGTTTTGAAGCGCAGGCAAACGCAATCTGGTCCATCAAATTTAAAATATGGCCACCGTGCACTTTTCCGCCAAAGTTGGAATGGGAGGGAAGCATCAACTCCGTTATGGAAACCTGTGATTCTTTTACACTTTTATACTCTTTCATTATTTTCCAAAATGAGGTGATCTTTCTTGTTCTACTGCCGTTATAAAATATTTGGTATCTCCAAGCCAGAAAAATGTAGCAAATCGCTCTGTATAGCTCACTTTCACATAACGCCCTTGATATTCCTTTAATTTCTCTATAACGTCCTTGTCCTTGTCCAAAACGGAAAACGAGAAGATTTGAGCTCCAGAAATCCCTTGACTAATTTCCCCTTCCCAAGTTTTAACGAGAACGCCTTTGTGACTTATTTTAATCAACTCACCTGAACGAACACCCTCGCTATAAGGAACAAAATAGATAAAAGCGTAATAAGCAGCTAAGAGTATAAAAAGCCCTCCGATAAATAAGAACAGTATTTTTTTCATAATAATGAGAATCTCAAAGATTTATTTTCACCCTTAACAACTACAACAATTTTGGCTCTTCTTCTTCAAAATCATCTTCTTGAGCACGTTTCAAAATAGGCTCCGGAATTGATTTTTTGGCCTTCGCACCCATTTTTTTAAGCTTTTCAATACTCGTAATGATATTACCACGGCCTTCTACAAGCTTGTTCATGGCACCTTTGTATTCATCCTTGGCATCGTCCATTTTCTTGCCGACCTTGGTCAAGTCACCCACAAATCCTTCAAACTTATCATAGAGCGCACCGGCTTGTCTTGCTATTTCGATAGCGTTACGTTGTTGTTTTTCATTATTCCACATACTATCAATAGTACGTAATGTAGCGAGTAGGGTAGACGGCGTCACAATAACAATATTTTGCTCAAAAGCCTTGTTGTACAATGAGTTATCATTGTTTATTGCAATGGCGAATGCAGGTTCTATGGGGACGAACATTAATACAAAATCCGGACTCTCCATTTCATATAAGTCCTCGTATTTTTTTGCTGACAACTGATCTACATGCCTGCGTAATGAGTTGATATGGTCTTTTAAATATTTCTCCTGTAAATCATCCTCGGCATTGATGTACCTCTCATAATCCGTTAAGGAAACCTTGGAATCTACAATCATTTTCTTACCGTCGGGCAGGTTAATGATAACGTCTGGCAGAACGCGCGAACCGTCTTCTCTCGTAAAACTCTGTTGTACGCTATATTCTCTATCTTTTTCTAATCCAGATTTCTCTAAAACCCGTTCCAATACCAATTCTCCCCAATTTCCTTGCATCTTACTGTCCCCTTTAAGTGCTTTGGTCAAGTTCTCCGCTTCTTGGGTTATTTTAAGATTCTGGGTTTGTAGGTTCAGTAGTTGCTCTTTTAGTGCGGAGTGAATACTGATATTTTCTTTTTGGCTTTCTTCTACCTTTTTCTCGAACAATTGAATCTTTTCGTTAAGCGGAGTCAAGATGTCTTTTATGTTTTTCTCGTTCCGCTCTGTAAACTTTAAACTCTTTTCCTCCAATATTTTATTGGCCAAGTTCTCAAATTCTTTAGTGAACTTCTCCTGAAGCTTTTCTACTTCTTCTTTTTGCTCCCTGTTTTTGAGCTGTAGATTTTCCATATCGGCTTGGTAGCGCACGATTTGATTTCCAAGCTGTTCTTTTTCACTCTGTAAATGTATTTTATGTTCCTCTGTGTCCCGTAGACGCTGCTCTAGCACCGTAAGATTATTGTGCATTTGTTGCTCCCGTTCCTTCAAAGCACTTTGGCTGGATTTTGTTTTTAGATTTTGAATGTAATTACCTAAAAAATAACCTATTAGAAGGAAAATTAACCCAATTAGTAGGTATGCTAAATATTCGTTCATTCGCTTTCAAAAGTGTTTGGAGTAAAGATACGAGTTTGGGGTAGAAGTACAATCGAAGGAATTATGAGATTTTAGTAGTCGTCCGTTTTACACCCCTAAAGTCCCTTCAAGGAAACAATATATGAGACACACTTTTCAACTACTAATTTTAAATATTTTATTGCAATATTCTTAGGTCCAATTATTAATGAAGACTTTTGTTTTGGTATTGTCCCCTTGAGGGGACTTTAGGGCTGTCTTTTTGAGTAAAAAAATCATCAACATGCAACATATTACTTCTGAATACGAAAAGCGCCGGTAGTGGAATCAAAAGTTATGGCGTCGGATGGGAAAAGATGTTCAAAAGCTTTATTCTCAATGAGCGTACAAGGTTGTTCAAATGGATTTTCTATCCCATCTAGAATTAAAATTTTATCACACAATTGTATGGTCATTTCTATTTCATGACTTGTAAATAGAATCGTTTTTTTGGTTTGATGCGCAATGGATTTTAAAAGTTTTAGGATTTGAACCTTGTGATATAAATCCAAATGTGTGGTGGGCTCGTCCAACAAGATAATATCAGTATCCTGTGCAAGCGCACGGGCAATTAGAACACGTTGTAATTGTCCATCGCTTAGTTCATAGCACTTCTTATCTTTTAAATTAGAAAGTTCTAGCATTTGAATAGCTTCATTGACTTTCAATAGGTCTTCCGTCGATAGCTTACCCAACCAATTGGTATAAGGCTGCCTACCTAATGCTATAAGTTCCTGTACCGTTAGGTTTTTTGAAGCAACTGGCTCTGTTAGTACCACACTAATTTTGGAGGCAAGTTCTAGAGGTTGAAAATTCTCTAAGTCCCTACCATTAATTTTCAGCGTACCTGAAACCTTTGGTTGGAAATTTCCAAGTGTACGCAACAAGGTAGATTTCCCGATACCATTGATGCCAACTATTGCTGTGAGTTCCCCATTTTTAAGCTCAAAGTTGATATTGTCGCAAATTGAAACGGATTTATATCCAATGGACAAATCGTTTACTTTCAGGGCACTATGGTTTTCTTTCGACTTAATAAATAATATGTTTTATTTAATTATTAACGGTCTCTAATATGCCACGTTGCCCAAAGAAAGGTACACATCTCTTATGTAACGTGGTAGCCAGAGTTTTTAGATTGGGTGGTGCTCGATGGGGCGCACTTGTCCTCCAGTCAAGTACGCTACCAGCTATGACCCATATTCATTGTTGCCAAACGTTTTTTTTAAGGCTCCAATATTTTAGAAATTAGTGTTTTATAATTTTGAATATCTTTTTCAAATTTTTTCTGTAGGGCAATCCATAGTATTATTCCTAATACCAATAGTATTCCACTGAATATGAACATGTACATACCTTTACTAATTCCTGTGATAATTGCAATTAGTAGAGCCAAACCCAAAAACATATTTGTAAATACTATCAATCGTATTAATAAGTGTTGATTAAAATAAATTTCTACATTGGTTTTATTTCTACTGTTCATTTTCAATAGTTTTCCACTAACGGTAGTCCAATTTTGGAACATCCAGTACCATGCATAAAGAACACGTTTGCGCATTTTAAATGTTACCGCATTATTTTTATCATAGCCCAGATTAAAAACTAGTCCATTGACAGTTTCAAGTGCTGATTTTAATTTTTGGCTATTTTCTTTGGGACTATTTTTTATTTTAAAGTTCCATTTTTTCATAATTACGGTTTTAGTTTCAACCAATTTTTGATTTCACTAAAATTACTGTTTAAAAAGTGATTCTTCAGCTCAAATAATCGATTAAGATTGTAAATAGGTAATGTTTGGTAACTATTAACCACTCTTTTAGAATACCATTTTTCGTTTACGGAGCAATAACCAAATAACCACCGGGGCACCAATGATACTTGTAATGGCATTAATTGGTAATACGTTTACTGAACCGGGTAATTGCGCTACCACATCACAAAGTAACAGAATAATACCACCATAAACTAGTACGGCAGGAACCAGTATTTTATGGTCCGTCGTATCAAAAATTTGTCGTGTTAAATGTGGAACGGCCAATCCTATGAAGGCAATTGGGCCAGCAAAGGCCGTAATGCTTCCCGCTAATAATCCAGTAGCGATAATGATGATAT
>JBARUM010000053.1:0-1572 GCA_049645725.1 Maribacter sp. | reverse complement strand
CGAGGGAAGGGTGATTATGTTCTGGTAATAAAAGATAATACAAGACCTATGCGGAATCTCAAAGTGGGTTTTGGAAAATCACCATTGGGACCTTTCGAAAATATTTCAGAACCCTATACGGGATTTAAATCGGAAGGACCAACAGTTGTGAAAATCGACGGTAAATGGCTAATTTACTATGACAATTATGGAGACAAGAATTATAAGGCAGTGCGTACGTCAGATTTTAAAAATTTTGAAGACATAACGGCCAAAATAAAGCTTCCTGAAGGACATAAACATGGTACAATTACTTCCATTTCAGAAGATGTGCTAAAAGGTTTAATAGAAAAAAGTAAAGAAAAATAATGGGCAAGTTTAAACATATAAAACAGAAGTTCACCTTGGTAATGATATTGCTGTTTTTTTTATCAATTTCGGTAACTGCACAACAAGATACCATTCGTTATGTGGGCAAAACCCTTTCAAACATTGACTACCATCATGGACAATTAAGTCCTGCAGTGGGAGTGCACGCCATTCAAATTATGAGGGCTAGTAGAGAACATCCTGAAAAGGCCGACGGTTTTGGATGGACCTACAACCACGCTACAAATATGGCGTTCTGGAACGATACTTTTTTTCTTAATTATTTGAGTGATCCTGTTGGAGAACACATTCCGCCTAGCCAAACGCTTTTAATGACCTCAAAAGATGGCGAAAACTGGAAGATGCCAGAAGTTATTTTCCCTATTTATCGTATTCCCGATGGTTATAAAAAAGAGGGGGTTGAAGGCGTCGCTAAAAACTTAGATGCTACAATGCATCAGCGTATGGGCTTTTTTACATCATCTGACAATCGCTTTTTCACATTAGCTTTTTATGGAATTTCAATGAATGAAAAAGACAGTCCTAATGATGGAAAAGGAATTGGACGCGTCATACGTGAAATCTATAAAGACGGAAGCTTCGGACCTATTTATTTTATACGGTATAATAAAGGTTGGAACGAATCTAACACCAATTTTCCATTTTATAAAGAGAGCAAGGACAAAGGGTTTAAGAAAGCTTGCGATGAATTATTATCGCAACCTTTACAAATGCAGCAATGGGTTGAAGAAGCCGATAGAGACGACCCTTTAATTCCGCTTAAGAAACAATATAAAGCTTTTAGCTATTACCATTTACCTAATGGAAACGTGGTTGGGCTTTGGAAGCATGCATTAACTTCTATCAGTAAAGATGATGGAAAAACTTGGGTATATTTTCCATTAAGAGCACCAGGTTTTGTAAATAGTAACGCCAAAATTTGGGGACAAAAAATGTCAGATGGTCGTTATGCAACAGTTTACAATCCCTCAGAATACCGTTGGCCATTGGCTGTTTCAACCAGTGATGATGGTTTAAATTATACTGATTTGATGCTGGTCCATGGCGAAATTACACCAATGCGTTACGGAGGGAATTACAAATCTTACGGGCCCCAATATGTGCGTGGTATCACAGAAAATAACGGAACACCACCTGATGGAAAATTATGGGTAAGTTATAGTGTGAATAAGGAGGATATTTGGGTGGCGTCTGTTCCTGTTC
>JBARUM010000052.1:0-2152 GCA_049645725.1 Maribacter sp. | reverse complement strand
TCGAATAGGTACTTCCAGCCTTCTTTATTCCTATCGGCAATCGGTAATTCTATTTCATTCACTAGTTTTGGTTCACCGGATACATCAATGGAAAAAATCTTGGCCGAACCTCTCTCGTAAAAAGTATAGCGGTCATTGTGAAGTGAAGAACTCAACCAGCCATAGTAAGGGATTTTTATTCGATTTTAACAACTTTTATCTTTATCGAAAAGCTTATTTATCTCAAGACCAGCAAATTTTTTGTTGGTGATTTTTTCATATTTCTCTTCGTCTAAAATATAGATGTTAGTAGACCCATTCAAATTGTAGAGTTTACTACTTGAGTTTGCATCACCTGCTATAAATTTTATGGAATCGGTAAGTGCATATTGATAAGTTAGACAATCATTTTCCGTATGATATTTACTGCCAATTATGTTGCGCCCTAAGACATACTGTGGCTCAAAATAATCTTTCGAGAAAACTGCCGATACATCCATGAACATCGTTGTTTGAAAACCCTTCTCTGATACTTTAACCTCTCCTAAATCACTAAGATTCTTAAAAGCATAGGTAGAGTCTGAACGAATTAAAATATAGTCATCATTTCTGATTTGCATTTTGTCAATCACCTGATTTTTCTCATCCATTAAATACATAAAGCGATTATTCTGTTTATAAAAATCAGAGAAATGCAAAACCTTGTAATCGCCAAGAATGTATAACTTTTCAAATTTTAGGTTTTCGTTGGCATACAATAGGTTTTTGGGTAACTCTTGGCTGTGGGCATTGGTTACTAATAATGACGTAACAACTACTGCAAATACTACCTTTTTTAGCCACTCAGTATTTAAAAATGAACCCTCCAATTTTTTATTTTTATTCATCTTCATCCGTTTAGTGTTGGTTACAAATTCTCATTGACGCCCAGTCTTTTTTGAAAGTTTAAGCCTGTAAAATAGGGAGGTGTTTTCGTCTTCAGGACGTACCGGGTTGTTTATCCATACATCACCTTTGGCGGCAAAGGCCAGTACTGGCAGAAAGGTATTGGTTGGCAATTCATAATGACCAAGCCGCTTTAAACCATAATCATACATACTAATACAAAAAGGACCATACCAGAACGATCTGCTATCATCTTGCAAAGGTTGTTTATGCTTTAAAAACCTGTATATGAGCCCATTTTGTTCATCATGCAATACAACAGGGTAGGCTGCTTGCTCTATCAGCCAATCGCCTGACTTATCTAAATCATATGACCCAACAGGCTCTGGCGGTCCCGGCCAGTGTTCACAATGCTCTTTACTTATATAGAGTAATTCGCCCGAAGCATTATTGTAGGCCGCTAAATATTCAGACGCCCCAAACTGTACAAAAGAAAGTGTATCTACAACTGCCAAGACAGGGTCATCATAGAATGAATAGTTTTCTCCCTTTTTATAATTATCTGGATAAAGCCCATACATAGAGACAAAGTCTCTGTCAATAATTGAAAAGCTGGCGAATACATGCTGGCTCATATTGTCTTCCAAGTCAGTATTCCATCTATAAGTATACAACTGTATGGTTTTATTCGATGGCACATAATACGGCCCATTCAGAAAACCATCATTAGCATACACGTCATATTCGGCAAACCCATCTGGCAAAGGCAGGTCTCTGAAATCGAAAAGGTCTACCTTCTCAGCCTTGTCGTTCATTAAGTAAATATGATTAGCCTCTATAGATAGCAGGAAAATAGAGTCGGCATTATGATAGAAAAAACCATCTATGTATCCTTTTACTCCATTGGGACCCTCACTCTCAAAATCTATAGATTGCGTTGGTGTCTTTGAATCCAATGAGAAAAACTCCAACCTGTATTCGCTTGGAATTAGTCCTACCCAGTATGTTTGTCCGTCATCAACATAAGACTGTGCGGTACCATAGCTGCCCCTAAAAGGTGCAGAAAAACGAAGTGTGTCTCCTTTCACAGGCATGAAAGTCAGTGAGTCAATCGCAGGTTTATAAACCACTTTACCTGAATCAAGGCGCTCTTCATTTCCTCCATCACAACCAGAAAAAATTAAGGCAATTGAAAATAAAGCTCCTGATATATGGGTATAGTTTACCATTTTTAACTTCTTACTATAATGTTTTTCACTATAATACTAAATTTTTATGGATTTCGGCT
>JBARUM010000051.1:0-1934 GCA_049645725.1 Maribacter sp. | reverse complement strand
TATTGGTAGTAGGGAGAATCCTCTTGCCACAGTAAATATGGCTTTAAGAAAAGCCAGAAATATGCGTCGTTTGGGTGATCCATCAATAAAAGATGGTATTCGTATCATACTCATGGGAGGTGTTTTTAATTTAAA
Source organism: Maribacter sp. (assembly GCA_049645725.1). Lineage (GTDB taxonomy): Bacteria > Bacteroidota > Bacteroidia > Flavobacteriales > Flavobacteriaceae > Maribacter. The sequence goes on along the minus strand of JBARUM010000051.1, from coordinate 1,799 downwards.
TGAACCCCTATTTATTAGACCAGAGGATTCTGGGACTTCTGATAGTCCAACCTATATTGAGGCACAACCCAATACCAATCCCGTTTTAAATGGTGGTTTGGAAATAGGAAATTGGAAAAAGGCCCAGGAAATTAATGGATTAAAAGCTGGACTCATTTGGGTTGCAGAAGCACCTAAAAAGGCTGGAGCTATTCTAGATTACAGGCAGTTATGGGTTAATGGAAAAAAAGCGATAAGAGCCAAAAGTACTTCAGGTGCCAAAATGGATAGAATTTTATCATGGGATAAAAATTCAGAAACGTGCTGGATACCATTTAAAGATAGATCCATAAATTTTGAACCTGGAATGGAAATGTTCATTCAACAATGGTGGGCCATAGCCAACTTGCGCATTAAGGATCTGGAAATAAAAGGCGATAGTGCAAAATTGTATTTTGAACAACCTGAGAGTCGCATACAAAGCGAACATCCATGGCCAGCACCATGGATTTCAGAAAAAACGGGTAATTCGGCTTTCTTTTTAACGAATGCAAAAACATTTTTAGATGAACCAGGAGAATGGTACTTAGATAAAACCAATTCAAAAATATACTACTATCCAAGAGTTGGTGAAGATTTAACATCTGCAAAAGTTGTTGCTCCCATTTTAGAAAATTTGGTTGAAATAAAAGGAACTGTTGATTTTCCTGTGCACCAGATATACTTTAAAGTTATTTCATTTAAATATAGCAATTGGCTTCGCCCGTCACAACAAGGCCATGTACCTTTACAAGCAGGCATGTATATGTTGGATGCCTATAAACTGAAAACACCAGGAACACCAGATAAAGCTGGTCTGGAAAATCAAGCATGGATAGGACGACCACGAGCGGCTGTTGAAGTCAATTTTTCTAACAATCTGAAGTTTCAAGAATGTACATTTGAGCATCTGTCATCCACAGGACTGGATTTGAACAAAGGCACCAACAATAATTTAAGCCAGGGCAATTTGTTCAAGGATATAGGTGGTAGCGCCATTAATATTGGTGTATTTTCGGAAGAAGCTTTTGAAACCCATTTGCCTTATAATCCGAAAGATGAACGAGAAGTCTGTTCAAACGAAACTATTACAGATAACTTAATAACCGATGTAACCAATGAAGACTGGGGAACATTGGGTATAAGTGCTGGTTTTGTGAAAAACATAACTATAGCGCATAACGAAATTTCAGATGTGTCGTACACAGGAATTGGTCTGGGCTGGGGTTGGACAAAAACCGTCAATGCCATGAAAGGTAACGAAGTTATCGCTAATAAAATTCACCATTACGGCAAACACTTGTACGATACTGCAGGCATTTATACACTATCTGCTCAGCCAGGGAGTGTTATAAAGGAGAATGTTATTGATAGCATTTACTACAATCCTTATGCGCATGACCCTTTCCATTGGTTTTATTTGTACACCGATGAAGGTTCTGCCTATTTTACGGTAAAAGATAATTGGGTACCGGCTGAGAAATTTTTACAAAACGCGAATGGTCCCGATAATGTTTGGACGAATAACAATGCCTTTGTAAGCGAAGAGATTAAGCAAAATGCTGGCATACGAGAACCCTATAAATATCTGCTTGAAGAGATTGTAGTGGATAAAGATTGGCCTTTACAAGAAGTGCCACATTTTGCTGTGGTTGAGCTGATTGGTGAAGGTTTTAATGCTGATGAAATTAAAAATATCGCAACAGCAAATGGTGTTATTAACGCGCAATTATACCAATGGAAAAACCATGTAGCCCTTTATGGCAAAATGAATCATCTGG
>JBARUM010000050.1:0-4393 GCA_049645725.1 Maribacter sp. | reverse complement strand
GTATAACGCGTGCCAACAACCCGTCAAAAGATTTTGTTTGCTTTATAAAATTTTCGTCCTCATAAGTCATTTTAATAGTACCTTTTCGGTTAACATCCTCACGAACATCAGGAATACTTAAACAACCTTCGTTAAATGCCCATTCATCTCCGGTTTCTTCCTCTATATAGGCGTTAACAAAGACCTGTTTAAAACCTTCTAACTCCTTTTTTTCCTCAACCGTCAAATCTTCATCATCCGCGAAAGGGGTGGTATCTACCAGAAATAACCGAATGGGAAGTCCTATCTGCGGAGCAGCCAAGCCAACTCCATTTGCATTATACATGGTCTCCCACATATTAGCTATCAATTCCTTTAAATTGGGATATTCTTTATCTATCTCCGTTCCCACTTTTCGAAGTACAGAATCTCCGTAAGCTATAATTGGTAATATCATTTCTTATTGTTTAAATCTTGTTCTAACTACGCTCCCTGTATTAATCCATTGGATAAAATCAAAATACAAAAATGTAAGTTTAAATCGTTTCTTTCCATTTGGTGGAGCGCCATTCTTTTTTGACAGGTCCTGTATAAATTTAATATGCTCTTGTCCAGAAAGTTCCTGAATTTTATCAAAAGAAAAAGAAAGCTTATTCTTAAAATTCATTTTATGAAATTCTAAAATATCTGTAGAAGAAACTCTTCTTCTATCACAAATAGTAAAAAAGTAGTCATCCTTATTTTTATGGGTTAACATACGATTTCTCCTTCGCACCCACTTTTCATTAGCCTCCTGCTTATCTTTATAATGCTGAAAATGAATTTCAACGTCTCCTAAAAGACCTATCGGATAATCATTCTTGGCTTCTTCGTATTTAGAAATTTCACAAAAATCCAATTCTATCTGCATATAAGAATCAAAATTCCTAAGCAATTTCATATAACATGGTCCAAACAAAAACAAACCCACAAAAGGAGTATTATAGGGTATTCCTAGCCATTGATAAGCTTGCCCTCCCCAACAATTCCTGCTAATTAGTACAAAGTTGGTGTTTCCCAACCTTGCTCTATCTTTTTTTTTGTAAAACGAATCAAAGTGGTGCCGAATTTTACGTTTACTAAAAATTTCAAGTCTTAAAAGCATACTAATTCAGGTTCTTTCTAAATAGGATTGAAGAATTATTGTTGCACTAATTTCGTCAACCAGAGCCTTGTTTCTTCGTTGCTTCTTTTTTAGACCTGAATCCAGCATGCTTTGAAAAGCTATTTTAGAAGTAAAACGCTCATCTTGTCTATGAATTTGTACCTCTGGGAAAAGCTTTGTTATTTTTTCCAAAAAAGGCTTAATTAAAACTTCTGATTCGGAAGGTGTATTATCCATTTGCTTCGGTTCTCCAACGACAATGTCAGATACCTGTTCTTTATCTAAGTAATCAGATAAAAAAATAAAAATCTCATCCGTCAAAACAGTGGTCAAGCCCGAGGCGATTAACCGTAATTCATCGGTAACCGCAATTCCAGTACGTTTTACTCCATAATCTATCGCAAGAATCCTTCCCAAATTGAATTTTTAGCAAAAATAACGGATAAATTGTTATATGTTGTTTTTCAAATAGAGAATTACTTTTCTTCAACTTATCTTTGACCAAATTTTGAAGTAAAATGAAGGATTTAAAGGATGTTATTGAGAAAGCATGGGAAGATAGAGCCTTGCTGAAAGAGACAAGTACGCAAGAAGCCATAAGAGAGGTTATTGACCTAATTGACTCTGGAAAACTTCGATGCGCAGAGCCTACTGCCAATGGTTGGCAAATAAATGAATGGGTAAAAAAAGGTGTGGTACTCTATTTCCCAATCCAGAAAATGGAGACTTTGGAAGCAGGTATTTTCGAATACCATGATAAAATGCCTTTGAAAAGAGGCTATGCAGAAAAGGGAATTCGAGTAGTTCCCAACGCTGTTGCAAGACATGGAGCTTATATTTCTCCCGGCACTATACTTATGCCTAGTTATGTAAACATTGGAGCTTATGTAGATGAAGGTACAATGGTGGATACTTGGGCCACAGTAGGTAGTTGTGCACAAATTGGAAAAAATGTACACCTAAGTGGTGGAGTTGGTATTGGTGGGGTTTTAGAACCACTACAAGCCGCCCCGGTCATTATTGAAGATAACGCCTTCATTGGATCAAGATGTATTGTTGTAGAAGGTGTTAGAGTAGAAAAAGAGGCGGTATTGGGCGCCAACGTTGTTTTAACGGCCTCAACAAAAATTATTGACGTTACCGGTGAGAGCCCAGTAGAGTTAAAAGGTAGGGTTCCTTCTCGCTCAGTTGTTATACCAGGGAGTTACACTAAGAAGTTTGCCGCAGGAGAGTTTCAAGTGCCTTGTGCTTTGATTATTGGCACAAGAAAGGAAAGCACCAACAAAAAGACTTCCTTGAACGATGCACTGAGGGAATATGATGTCTCAGCATAAAAATTGTAGGAATTTTAGGTAAAATATAATTTTTAGGTTTTTTTTTAGTTATAACTTTGTTAATACAATTCAAAAAACCTGCTTACTTAAATTACCATGGATAGTTCAAAAGATAAAATTAGCGCCTTAATTATAACCTATAATGAAATAGGTTACATAGAGAAGTGCATAGAATCTGTTTCTTTTGCCGATGAAATATTGGTAGTAGATTCTTTTAGCACGGACGGCACTTATGAATATCTTCTAAATCATCCAAAAGTTAAAGTAATCCAGAATCCTTTTGAAAATTTTACGGCGCAAAAATCCTTTGCACTTAAAAATGCAAAGAACGATTGGGTTTTGTTTTTGGACGCCGACGAAATTGTTTCCCCTAAATTAAAAGAGGAAATACAAACTATAGTTGACCAAGGTACGAACATCGTTGCTTTTTGGTTTTATCGCCAATTCATGTTTCAAAATGAAAAATTAAGATTTAGTGGATGGCAGACAGATAAAAATTATAGACTGTTTAGAAAAAGTAAGGCGAAATTCTCTGATTGTAAGATTGTTCATGAAACCTTAGAGGTTGATGGAAATTCTGGAATCTTCAAGGAAAAATTGGTTCACTATTGTTACAAAAACTATCAAGACTACAAGGAAAAAATGTTGAAATATGGTAGATTAAAGGCAATTGAGTCTTTTTATACCGAGAAGCCATTCAACTATTTTTTAATGTTTCTAAAACCAAGTTGGAAATTTTTTAACCACTATATTTTAAGATTAGGCATACTAGATGGTAAAAAAGGTTTCATTATATGTTATTTGAACGCCCTGGGAGTATTTGAGAGGTTTAAGGAACTCAAACGTCTAGAGCAAAAAAATCAGCTGGCATACTATTTGGTTATGCCATAATGCGTCCAAACCCTTTTCTCATTTTTGGTTTTCTTGCGGATGCCCACATTTTTTGCAATAGATTCAGGTGTTTTATAACCGCGCTTATGATCCAAGTGAACACAAACGGCACTGTATCTTAGTTGTTTGGATTTGATTCCAAAATTAAAAAGCCGTTCTCCAAGTTCCCTATCCTGTCCACCATACTGCATGCGCTCATCAAAACCATTAACATTTAGAATATCCTTTTTCCAGCCAGATGAATTATGACCATTCCAACTGGCATTTGTAGGGGTAATCCAATTAAGTAGCTTAGAAATGATTCCGTTTGCCGTTAGTTTATTGTTTTTAAAAGTTTGTGGAATTCCTTTTTCCTTTAACCAGTTGATATTAAAACAATGTTGCTTTTCTATATCCTCGAGGGTTATCGCCTTTGAGATATTCATAGGAAGCATGTAATAGCCTCCTGAAATAAAATAACCATTTTCCTTATTTATATAATGCACCTGAACAAAATCTTCCCTAGGAATACAATCACCATCAGTCATTATAATATAAGACGCGCTACAGGCCTTAACCGCTTTATTTAAAATCCTTGATTTTTGAAAACCATCATCTTCTTGCCATACATGCACTATAGTGTAATCTACTTCTTTTGAAACCTCCTCTATCAATAATTTTGTAGAATCCTTGGAACCGTCGTCCGCAATTATGACCTCAAAGTTTTTGAAAGTTTGTTGATTAAACCCCCAAAGAACCTTCTTCAGCCATTCTTCGGCATTATAGGTGCTTACGATTACGCTTATTTTTGGAATCTCGATAGTGTTACTCATAATTTCACAAAAATATAAAAGTCTTATCTATCTTTGAGTTGATAATACCAATCTATTTCATAAGCTGGTTTTAATTACTTAGCAAGTAACAACATTGTAGGATGAAGTTAAAAGAAATACCACTATCTATTTACACTTCTTTTCGGCTATTGTCAAAATCAGGAAAAGAATTAGGGCATAGTTCTAAAACAAAAGTACCAGTAATTGTTTCCTTAACTTCCATTCCCTCAAGA
>JBARUM010000049.1:0-5102 GCA_049645725.1 Maribacter sp. | reverse complement strand
AGATACCTCAGGTTGGTGGAACACTATTGGAAAAGCAGACTTTGACAAGGACGGGGACGTGGATTTTATTTTCGGTAATCAAGGTTTGAATAACTTTTATTATCCATCAAAAAATCGACCTCTTTATTTATATAAGGGTGATTATGATCAAAATGGAAGTCCTGATCCTGTACTGGCTATGTATAGTAAGAGCGAAAAAGAGAAATTGATACCTGTCCATTCCAGGGATAATGTAATTAATCAATTGCCAAGTTTGAAAAAAAAATTCTTTAGTTATGATGCGTTTAGCACTGTAGGTTTTGAGGAGCTATTGAATATAAAAGATTTGAGTAAGGAAACTCTAAGTGCTTCAACTTTTGAAAGTTGTTATGCAGAAAATCTGGGTAACGGAATGTTCAAAATATATCCTTTGCCTATGGAATGTCAATTATCGTCAATAAACGATTTTCTAATACAAGATTTCAATAACGATGGCTTTGAGGATGCTCTACTCGTAGGTAATGACTTTTCGTCCGAAGCATTTTTTGGTAAGTCCGATGCGTTTAACGGGCTATTGATGTATGGTAGTAAAAAGGGTTTTGTTTCCCTACCTCCGAGGAAATCTGGCTTTTATGTACCTGGCCAATCAAATGAGATAATTCAGTTCGAGAATTCGGACGGAAAACCATTTGTACTTGCATCTCAGAACAAAGATTCCCTTTTAATATTTTCGATAAATAACTAGTATTTCTTCAATAAAGATATTTTTCATTGATAATTTCAGAAACCATTGATGAAACAGTCAAGAACAATTTTCTTGCAATGCGTTTTTCTAATGGGATATTAGATTGGTTTAATTATTTATTGTTGCTTAAAAGGATTAAGCTTATTTACTTTTCGAAGATGCATCTGTTTATTGGCCATTAACCTAATTATTCCCAAAATAGTAATATATTAAATTTTAGTGTATCGCTATTTTGGGACGGGATATCTTTTTATTAGAAAAAGGCCTTTGATCTTTATTGAAATAGAGTCGCCTTTTTATTCAAGTCAGGGTAGTCAGACCCCTAAAACACATCCTCTGTTTAAACATAATAAAAATAATTTATTTTTTCCTAAGCAAGTATATTTCATTATATAGTCAATCACGTCTGAGGTTGGGCATCTAATTTTTATTCTATAATCTAAGTCGGTAATTTTTAAAGCAAAGGATAATTTAAAAATTCGTTGGATGTAATAAATACCTTCATTTTCATTTATCAGCATTAATGTTTTGCAAAATCCATCAATGAGAAACATTGTGTGCGAAATCGGTATCAGCGACAGGGAAAAGTTGTAATTAATAAATTCCTTAGCCCTAGTGGTGCCAAACCTATCTATATCCAATATAAGTTTAATTTATTCAGCACGAGTGGCACAACCAAGGATTAATTTTCACCGGGTCAAGCAAAGCTTTGTAATATTTCCTAGATATCATTATACAATTATTTCAATTCAACGATGATTTCTTTAAAGTGTATAAGATACACTTTAAATTGTATATTTACGTATTCTTCTTCATAAGAAGCAGTTTTAACTTAGACAATTGATAATGAACAAAGAGTTAGATAGATTGGCCTCGGACAATATTCGGGCCTTGGCCATTGCAATGGTAGAAAAAGCAAAGTCGGGCCATCCGGGGGGACCAATGGGAGGCGCGGATTATATGCATATTTTATATTCGGAATTTTTTAATTACGACCCTTCTGATATGCGTTGGCCGTTCCGTGACCGTTTCTTCATGGATGCCGGGCATTTATCTTCATTGATGTATGCTCAATACTATTTGCTCGGTAACTTTAAGAAAGACGATATAGCTAATTTCAGGCACTGGGGTTCCGTAACCCCGGGCCACCCGGAAGTGGATGTGGCAAGGGGTATTGAAAATACCTCCGGTCCTTTGGGCCAAGGTCATACCATGGGTGTCGGTGCCGCAATCGCAGCAAAGTTTTTACAGGCCCGTTTCGGGGATTGGATGAACCACAAAATTTACGGGTTCATATCGGACGGTGGCGTACAAGAGGAAATATCCCAGGGAGCGGGAAGAATCGCGGGACATTTGGGACTGAATAATTTTATCATGTTCTATGACTCCAATGACGTTCAACTTTCTTCAAAGACCGATGAGGTGACCTCTGAGGATACGGCGAAAAAATATGAGGCCTGGGGCTGGAAGGTCGTTACGATAGATGGTCATGACCACGACCAGATAAGAAAGGCTTTGAAGGACGCCAATGCGGAAACGCAGAAACCTACATTGATTATTGGGCAGACCATAATGGGTAAAGGTTGTGTAACCGCTGATGGCTCACCATACGAAGGATATACGGAATTGCATGGAAAACCGATCGGTGATACGGGTGCCGACTACGAAAAAACCCTTGAACATTTAGGAGGTGACGTGGATAACCCCTTTGATATTTATGGAAAAGTAGCTGATTTTTATGGCGGTATCATTGAAGATAAAAAGAAAGTAGCAGCTAAGAAGAAAGAAAAAATTAATGCTTGGAGAACTAGTAATGGTGCTCTGGCCACAAAACTGGATAACTTTCTAGAAGGGAAACTACCGAACGTTGATTTTGGCGCCATTGCACAAAAAGAAAACCAAGCAACACGGGCGGCTTCGTCGGCGGTTTTGGGCTACTTGGCGGAGAATGTGGAGAATATGATCGTTTCCTCCGCGGATTTGTCCAACAGCGATAAAACGGACGGATTCCTTAAAAAGACACATATTCTAAAGAAGGGCGATTTCTCCGGTGCTTTCTTACAGGCCGGGGTGGCGGAATTGACCATGGCAACCATTGCCAACGGCATTGCGCTACATGGAGGTATCATTCCGGTTGTAGCTACTTTTTTCGTCTTTTCCGATTATATGAAACCCGCTATTCGCTTGAGCTGCATACAACAACTTCCAGTGAAGTTTGTTTGGACGCATGACGCCTTTAGGGTAGGAGAGGATGGTCCTACACATCAACCTGTGGAACAAGAAGCACAGATTCGGTTATTGGAAAAATTACAGAATCATAGTCATGAGCAAAGTTTTGTCGCTTTACGTCCTGCGGATTCCCAGGAGACGAATGTCGCTTGGAAAATGGCAATGGAAAATAGTAGATCCCCAACGGGCTTGATTCTATCAAGACAGGGTATCAAGGATTTGCCCGCTGAAGGAGGCACTAGATATGATATTGCTCTAGGAGCTCAAAAAGGAGGTTACCTTGTACAGGAGGTCAAGGACCCTGATGTGGTTCTTATAGCCAATGGCTCGGAGGTAGCTACATTGGTCGCTGCAGCTAAGTTGTTAAACGAAAAAGATGGGTTGAAAGTAAATATTGCATCCATTCCTTCGGAGGGTATTTTTAGGCAACAGTCCAAAGATTATCAACACAAAGTAATACCACAGGACAAGCCTATTTTTGGTCTTACCGCTGGACTACCGGTCAATTTGGAAGGATTGGCAGGACCCAACGGACGGGTTTTTGGATTGGAACATTTTGGCTATTCGGCGCCTGCGACGGTGTTGGACGAAAAATTCGGATTTACCGGAGAGCAGGTCTACGACCAAGTAATCGATTTTTTAAAATAAACTAAAACATTATATATGAAATTTTTTATAGATACGGCGAATATAAAAGAGATTAAGGAAGCCCAGGATATGGGCGTATTGGATGGGGTCACCACCAATCCCTCCTTAATGGCGAAAGAGGGTATTACAGGTACGGACAATATCATAAACCACTACAAGAAAATATGTGAGGTCGTAGACGGCCATGTAAGTGCCGAGGTAATTTCCACGGATTTTGAAGGAATGGTCAAGGAAGGGGAAAAACTGGCAGCGTTGAATCCCCAGATCGTGGTAAAACTACCCATGATCGCCGATGGCGTCAAGGCTTGTAAGTATTTTTCGGATTAGGGAATAAAAACGAACGTTACCTTGGTCTTTTCAGTGGGTCAAGCGCTGTTGGCGGCAAAAGCCGGGGCCACTTATGTATCCCCGTTTATTGGACGGTTGGATGACATAGCTACAGACGGACTAGGTCTTATCGCGGATATTAGACTGATTTACGATAACTATGGTTTTGAAACGGAGATACTGGCCGCATCCGTGCGCCATGTAATGCACATTATAGATTGTGCCAAAATTGGTGCGGATGTGATGACCGGACCCTTAAGTGCTATCCAAGGACTGTTAAAACATCCATTGACCGACAGTGGACTGGAAAAGTTCTTGGCAGATTACAAGAAGGGGAATTAATATATACGCTAAAAATGCGGATTGAAGTTCTGTATATTTGATAAACAGGATTTTGATTTTACAATGATGAATAGAACATATAAAGAAATACAACAGATTACGCTTGCGGTTGACTGTATTATTTTTGGTTTTAATGACAATAAACTAGAGGTTCTACTAATTCACAGGGGGTTCGAACCTGAAAAAGAAAGATGGTCTTTAATTGGGGGATTTGTGGAAAATGAAGAAGACGTGGACGAGGCCGCCCATAGAATTCTGAAAAAACTGTCTGGTTTGGAGGATGTCTACATGGAGCAAGTGAAGACTTTTGGTAAATCAAAAAGAGATCCTTACGAGCGTGTGGTTTCCGTTACCTATAGCGCTTTAATTTTAAAGAACAATTATGATGCTGATTTAGTCAAGAAGTATCGAGCAGAATGGTTTCCGATAGATGAATTGCCAGACTTGATTTTTGATCACGGAGAAATGATAGTGGCCGCACTTAATCGGTTAAGGAGAAGAATAAAAATCGCTCCTGTCGGCTTTAATTTACTGCCTGAAAAATTTACACTTCCCCAGCTTCAAAAACTTTATGAGGGAATTCTGGGTGAGGAATTGGACAAACGTAATTTTCGGAAAAAGCTAAAATCGATGAATTTTTTGATTAGGTTGAATGAGAAAGATAAGTCCGAATCAAAAAAGGGAGCATTCTTTTATCGATTTGATGAAAAGGAATATAAAACAGTTCAGCATTTCAATATATAAAAGCCATAAGTGTTTTTGTTACACTTATAAAAATATACTACCTTAGCCTCAACTGGATTATGACATAGGACAGTTATAGTCCACTATT
>JBARUM010000048.1:0-8536 GCA_049645725.1 Maribacter sp. | reverse complement strand
GTATCAAGGTCTTTATTCGAAACTTTTTTCGCACCTGTTTTTGACTCCGTTTCCTTTTTTACTCTTTCTAGGGGTTTGTTCGATGCAAGTTTAAGCCATTGTGAAAAGGAATATTTCTCTTTAGCATCAAAAGAGAGGGGTTCTCCCAACTCTAGTGTTTTTGATTCCTTTTGTTCTGGATGTTTGGATTTGAATAGTTCTGGATCTAGAATTTGTTCCGCATCTTTTTCATCTTGTGGTAAAGGCTTATCTATTGATTCTTCAATGATGTGTCTTTCCGCTATTATTTGTTCCGTAACATTTTCCTTAGGGGCTTTCTTAAAATCGGTTTGAAGAAAATCTTTGGAGGTTATAAAATTGAAAAGCACATCCCTGTCTGTTGTATAGGCTGCGGTGTTTTTAAGTACCTTATTGTACTTGTAGCTGTTTAGATTTTTAAGCCCTTTTAGATGTAACGCCCTAGCAGTTTGGAAGTAGGGATATTCTGTTACAATATCTTCTAGGTGTTTTGTCTGAATTGGGTCAACCACCTTTTCTGGATGTTGCAGTAAATATATAAAGTCCGTTACCTTCATAATTAGTTACCAGTCTGCAAGGGAAGCATTGAAGATATCTTGTGTAATACGTTCAAAAATAACCTCGTGAGCCTCGCTTTTTATTGCGGTAAGTTGTGTGTTTGCGTCGTAATCAAAAAAGAACGAAAAACTTTGGTCAAAATCAGAATCTTCCTTTGTTCTATTGTAAAAACGGCATTTGACTCTTATGGACAACCTGTTTTGTGCTGCCGTTTGTTGGGCGGTAGCCGTCATTGGAGAAATTCTATACTCCGTAATTTCCCCTTCGTAAAGTAGGTCCGCGTTACCATTATTTACAAGGTCCAAACTGGTTTGGTTCAAAATCCTGTCCTGTAATGCCAAAGTAAAATCTCGATCCATTCCCGGTTCAAACGTTGAACCAGGACTCTGGGTGGCATAATTTTGAAAATAGTTTACTTGGAAAGATGTAGCCGAACCTACATTACCCCCGGTGAAATTGTAAACTCCACATCCATTTAAGATAGATGTTGATATAAAAAGAACACAAAGGGCCACTAATTTTCTCATATCATGTTTTGCTGACGATTACAGATCGTATTGCTTTATTTTTCGATAGAGCGTACGCTCCGAAATTCCCAATTCTTCTGCCGCTGCTTTACGTTTTCCCCTGTTACGGTCAAGCGATTTTTTAATAAGCTCTATTTCTTTTTCCTGTAAAGATAAGGTTTCCTCTTCTTCAATTTCCTCGGCAAAATGATACTTGTCGCCAGATGAACTTGCTACATGATTATTTTCTACTGTAGGTTCTGGAAGTTGTAAGAATTCCATTGCTGATTCCTCTTCTGCTTCAATTTCCGTATCCTCGCCACCATATATTTTTCTAATCAGGTTCTCGTTATCTTCTTGGACTTTTTGGGAATCGTTGTTTTTCAAAAGTTCCATGGTCAATTTTTTAAGATCATTTAGATCTCCCTTCATATCGAACAAAACTTTATAAAGTATTTCGCGTTCATTGCTAAAATCACTATCAGATTTAGATTGATTTATAACCGCTGGTAGATTAGAACCATTGTTATTAGGTAAATAGCCATTTAAGGTTGGGGCATTTATGGCCCTAGTTTCTTCTAAAACAGAGATTTGTTCTGCAATATTACGCAACTGCCTAATATTTCCGGGCCATCTATATTTCAAAAGGAGCGTAACGGCATTTTCATCTAAACGAATGGTCGGCATCTTATATTTTTGTCCAAAGTCCGAAGCGAATTTTCTAAATAATAAATGAATATCCTCTTTTCTTTCGCGTAAAGGCGGAATATTAATTTCTACAGTACTTAGGCGGTAGTAAAGATCTTCACGAAATTTTTCTTTTTTAATGGCCTCGAACATGTTGATATTCGTTGCCGCCACTATACGTACATCCGTTTTTTGCACTTGAGATGAACCTACCTTTAGGAACTCACCATTTTCTAATACGCGTAGAAGACGTACTTGTGTAGTTAGGGGTAGTTCTCCAACTTCGTCCAAAAAAATGGTCCCGCCGTCTGCTACTTCAAAATAGCCACTTCGGGTCTGAGTGGCACCTGTAAACGCACCTTTTTCGTGCCCAAAAAGCTCACTGTCTATAGTGCCCTCAGGAATTGCACCACAGTTAACGGCAATGTATTTTGCATGTTTTCTGTGGGAAAGCGAATGAATGATCTTAGGAATAGATTCTTTACCAACACCACTTTCACCAGTCACCAAAACAGAAATATCCGTGGGGGCTACCTGTATGGCCTTCTCCAAAGCCCTGTTTAACTTTGGGTCTTGGCCTATGATTTCAAATCTTTGCTTAATGCTTTGTATGCTCTCCATAGTCCCCTAGATCCCAAAGAGGGAATTAATTATGTTATGCTTTGTATTTTGTTTACTCAAATCGCATTGTTTTTTATTAAAAACCCCATTATGTAATCCCAAATAGTTTAGGTTCTTCTTTGAGAACTAAAGGGCTATACCTACTGCTTCTCCAATCAGAGTGGCAGACGTGCAATCGTTGATTTTAACATTAACAAAATCTCCTATTTTATAGTTTTCTTTGGGGAAAACAACTACGGTACTTTGTGAATTTCTTCCCATCCAATCATTTTCGGATTTTTTGGAAGTCCCTTCTATTAGCACCTCTTGTATTTTGCTTATATGTTGCTCCGTTCTATATTTACAATGCTCGCGCTGCAAAGCAATGATTTCTGATAGCCTCCTTTTCTTTACGGGTTCGGGAATATCATCTTCCATTTTTCTCGCCGCCATGGTACCGGGTCTTTCTGAATAGGCATACATATAGCCAAAATCATATTTCACATATTCCAAAGCCTTCAAGGTATCCCTATGATCTTCTTCCGTTTCCGTAGGAAACCCGGTAATGATATCCTGTGAGATACTACAATCTGGCAATATGGACCGTATGTTATCCACTAATTCAAAATATTCCTCAATAGTATGTAATCGGTTCATTTCCTTTAGAATACGATTGCTGCCACTTTGAACAGGTAGGTGGATATGTTTGCAAATATTATCATATTTCTCCATTGTTTTAATTACGTCCAAAGTCATATCCTGAGGGTTGGACGTTGAAAAACGAATACGCATTTTAGGCTGTGCCAGCGCAACCATTTCTAACAGTTGTGGAAAATGAACAGCTGTTGCTTTTTGCATTTCAGATGCTTTTTCAAACCCTTTTTTTAATCCACCTCCATACCATAAATAACTGTCTACGTTTTGACCTAAAAGCGTAATTTCCTTAAATCCTTTTTCCCAAAGCTCATTTACTTCTGATAATATAGATTGCGGGTCTCGACTACGCTCCCTGCCTCGGGTGAAAGGGACCACACAAAAGGTGCACATATTATCGCAACCTCTTGTAATCGAAACGAATGCAGTAACCCCATTGGTGTTCAAACGAACAGGGGAAATATCTCCATAGGTTTCATCTTTGGAGAGAATGACGTTTACGGCGTCTCGTCCGGAATCTACTTCCTTTATTAAATTAGGAAGGTCTTTATAGGCATCTGGCCCTACGACCATATCCACTATTTTCTCTTCGTCCAACAACTTATCCTTTAACCGCTCCGCCATGCAACCCAGAACACCTACTTTCATATGCGGTCTGGATTTTTTAACCTTATTATACTCGGTTAAGCGTTTTCGTATGGTCTGTTCCGCTTTGTCCCGAATGGAGCAGGTATTCACTAAAACCAAATCAGCTTCTGTTAACGTTTTAGTAGTATTAAAACCCTCATTCGTCAAAATGGATGCTACAATTTCACTATCGGAAAAATTCATTGCGCAACCGTAGCTCTCTATGTATAATTTACGGGAGTTTTGCGTTTTATCCTTCACCTTCAGTATTGAACCCTGTATTTTTTCGTCAATCGTTTTTTCCATACTTGAACCCTTGTACAATGAAATAATGGGGTAGCAAAGATAGCACTATTATCAAATTCGTGACAATATGACAGTTTATTTTAGGGTTATTTTAGGGTTTGAATGCATATGCTTACATTTCTAACTTTAATACGTAACTAACCTCTAATGAACCAAGAAACAATTAACCAAAGAATTAGTGAAAGACCTTCTTTGGAATTCGGAAGTATTTTTAGCAGGTCTATAGATTTATTTAAAAATGTATGGCTACAGGGTTTTATCACCATTTTATTAACTTTTGTAACCATATTACCATTTTATATAATAATCTATATTCCCATGATAGCCGCTGGAATAACTGATCCTGAAATGCTAAGAAGTGATGAACCACCTGTAATGGTGATGGTTGCTATGGCTATTCTTATGCCCTTTTTTTTAATTGGTGTTATCACTTTTGGCTTGGCACTTAATGCAGCATTTTTAAGGATATGCCGACAGAAGGATATGGGAGAAAATGGGAGTGATGACTATTTTTACTTTTTCAGGGAAGGGCGTTTAGGTAAAATAGTAATCTTAAGCCTTATTACTTTGGGGTTAAGTCTTTTGGGTATGTTGGCCTGTGGAATTGGTATTCTTTACTTAGTTGTACCTATTTCTTTGTTTCCCGGATTTTTGGCCTTTAATCAGGAACTTTCCGCCATGGAAATTGTTAAAGCAAGCTTTACGCTAGGAAATAAAAACTGGCTCGTAATATTCGGGTTAGTAATTGTTATGGGTATAGTGGCAGAGCTAGGAATAATCCTGTGCTGTGTAGGTATTCTTTTTACGGCAATGCTTTCAAAGATTCCAGCATACTATATGTACAAGGATGGGGTAGGTTTTTATCCGGAAACCTAGTTTTTTGACCTGGTCACGCAACTAAAAACAACTTTTTTCATCTATTTAGTACAACCTAATAAATTACTTATCGATGAGAAAGAATATTTTTTTGCTATTGATTATAGCTTTTACGGCTACCATATCCTGTGATAATGATGGCCCTTATGAAGATTATTTGGTAGCCCGCCCAATAGTAATGGATGCGATTACTTTTAAAGCTGAAGCTATTGATATTACCGATCCGGTACCTATTGCTTCCTCAGGAAAAATATATGCATACAAGAACTATATTTTTGTCAGCGATGTTAACAAGGGTTTTCATGTTATAGATAATCAAAACCCTACTGCCCCTAAGAGTATCGCCTTTATAAAATTGGAAGGCAATAATGATATTTCCGTCAAAAATGATAAGCTCTATGCCGATAGCTATGGGGATTTGGTCATTTTTGATATTTCTAATATAGACGACATACGGCTATCTGGAAGGGTGGTGAATGCTATTTATAATAATAATGTTTGGTCTATAAATGTTGAATACCCACAAGCCGATATTTATGATTATGATGACTTGGATTATGATAAGGATATTATTGTGGGCTGGGAGGTAGGTACAGAAAGAAGACCGGTTTCGGAGTATGAAGCACAATTTAGGTGCGATTCGTGTGATTTAGCTTTTACTCAAGAAACTAATTCATCAGGTTCTCCGCAACCTACCGTGGGTCAAGGTGGTTCTTTAGCCCGCTTTAAGATTGTTGGAGATTATCTGTATGTAGTAGATTATAGTGACATCAGTATTTTTGATATTTCTAACCTAGAAGAACCAAAGGTGCTGGACGATGTGCAAGTAGCATGGGATATTGAGACTATATTTAATCAGGGCGATATTTTATTTATTGGTGGTAGACAGGGCATGTATATTTATGATATAAAAAACCCTGAAAAACCAGAATTCATATCCGAGTTTAGACACGGTACGGCTTGTGACCCGGTAGTGGTAGATGGTAAGTATGCCTATGTTACTTTAAAAGGTGGTAATTTCTGCGGTAATACGGAAAGTGGCCTATACGTTATAGATATCTCTAATTTAAAAAATCCAGAATTAAAGGTTATTTATCCCATGGTAGGCCCTAATGGACTGGGAATTAAAGATGATAAACTTTTTATATGTGATGGTAATGCAGGTCTTAAAGTATTTGATAAAAGTGATGCGCCTAACATTACGCAGCTAAATCATTTTGAGAATATCGTTACTTATGACGTAATTCCATTAGCCTCTTCGTTGCTTATGATCGGGGACCAAACACTTTATCAATACGAATATTTAGAGAATGACATTCGACTCTTAAGTGCTTTTGATTTGTAAAATTTTGGATTGATATAAAAAAGGGAAGCGATTTTTTTGCTTCCCTTTTCTTATGGATTGCTTTCAATTATATAGTTATTCTAAAGAAATCATCTTGATTTGATTCTCTTGTACCTTATTGTTAATAGTATTGATATTCTCGGACATCAAAGTGTTCAGTTTATTGATTTCTATATCCAACTCAGCGGTTACCTCTTTGAAAAATTCTTTGGACTGCTCCGTTGGCGGATAATCACCTCTCTGGGAATCGGCTAGCAAAAAGGCCAAACGGTTATTAATGCGAATTCCGTAATTGAGTGGATCCTGCCTACTTTGGTTTTTGGTCATATGAATGTTGTTCTCTATTGTAGACAATTTGGATTCAAACTCGGAAATGAGTTCTTGAATCTCTTTATTTTTTTCTGTCTTACTTTCTAGATAGTCAAGGTCTTTCTGAACGGTTCTGATCTTGGTAATGGCCTCGTTTGCTCTGCTAACCTGATTGCGTACTTGTATTAGAAAATTAAATTGTTGCTGAAATTCTTCTTGGGTAGTAGATAGCCTTGGATCTTTTACGATTGTAAATTCCCGCTCTTGGCCCATACCATTATAAGACAATCTCACCTTATAGTCTCCCGGTATTGCTTTTGGCCCTACATTTGGAGATGAATAGAATACCATTCCTTTAAATGTTTCAAAGCCCGGATACCTCATATCCCATACCAACCTATTTCCGCCAGCTTTTACTTTTAATAATTTTGTTGCCGCCTGATCTAGTTTGTTTTCTTCTGCCATATTGGAAAAACGCTGAATAAGGGTGCCATTGGCCTCCAATATATCCAATTGAACTGTGTCCGTATCATTTAAGTTCTTTAGGTAATAATTGATAATGGTCCCGTTGGGATGGTTTTCACCAACCAATCTAGCGTCCGGTTTTTCCCATCCGCCGGATTGATGCATTCTATAGGAGGTATCCGGTTTATAGAGATGGAAATCGCCAATGGAAACTTCGGTTGATAATTGATGTAGAGGAGTAAGGTCGTCTATCATCCAAAAACTTCTTCCATGAGTGGCGGCAATCAAATCATTGTCACGTACGTGTAGGTCGCGTATAGCTGTTATTGGAAGATTTAATTGAAATGTGGACCAAGAGTCACCATCGTCAAAAGAGACATACATTCCCCATTCGGTTCCGGCATATAGTAAGCCTTCTCTAACTTTATCCGAGCGTATTGCTCTCGTATAATAGTTCTGTTTGATACCTTTTGTAATGAGCCTCCAGTTTTTTCCATAATCCTCGGTTTTATAGAGATAGGGTGTATAATCGCCAAATTTATAAGAGGTTGCGGCAACATAGGCAGTTCCTTTTTTGAATGGACTGGCATCTATACAATTGATCATGTTCAATTTAGGAGACATCGCGGCAGGTGGGGTAACGTTCTCCCAATTCTCACCATTGTCACGGGTCACGTGTATGAGTCCGTCATCGCTTCCTGTCCAAATGACCCCTTTTTCCAATGTAGACTCTGCAATGGCAAAAATATTGGAATAGAACTCAGCCCCGGTATTGTCTTGGGTAATCGGTCCTCCTGATGACTTAATGGTTTCAGGTAAACTACGTGTGAGATTTGGAGATATCGTTTTCCATGATTGTCCGCCGTTTGTAGTCGCATGCAGAAAATTAGAACCTGCATAAAGCTTATTGGAATCGTGTATGCTGAATTGTACCGGGTAGTTCCAATTGAAACGGTATTTCATGATTTCTGCACCGGACCCAGCGGGATTGTCCGGCCAAATATTGGTGGAGCGGGTCTGTCCTGTTGTGTGATCCAATCTATTCATATATCCTTTATACGTGCCGCCGTATACGATGTCGTTATTATTAGGGTCAGGTGCCAAATGGGCACTTTCACCACCCGCCGTGGGTTCCCAATCTCTTTCTGTAATAGCGCTACCGGACGACCTATGTGAAATGCGTATGGCCGAATTATCTTGCTGCGCACCGTAAATACGGTACGGAAAAGTATTATCGGTGGCAACTCGGTAGAACTGCGCCGTAGGTTGGTTGTAATAGGTAGTCCAATTATTACCACCGTCATTGGATATCTGAGCTCCACCATCGTCCGCAATGACCATACGGTTGTTGTTATTTGGGTCAATCCATAGGTCATGGTGGTCGCCATGAGGTGCATTTTTTAATGTAAAGGTCTTGCCGCCATCCGTAGAAACACCGTAGCTTACGTTCATAACATAGAGCTTATCTATGTTTTGAGTATCCGCATAAATCCTGGTATAGTACCATGCTCTTTGCCGCAGGGCCCTATTTTCGTTTATTTTTTCCCAAGTTTTTCCTGCATCGTCCGATCGGTAAAGACCACCT
>JBARUM010000047.1:0-4553 GCA_049645725.1 Maribacter sp. | reverse complement strand
ATGTAAATGAGGATAAGCAATATAAATTGGAGGTTTCCCTGGAAGATGGCACATCTGGCACCTTATATACCGATGAAAACGGGAATTGGTTGGACATGTAATGTTTTATTAACTTGTTTGTATCAAGTTGGTTTGGTCGGAAAAAGGTAGCATTTTGCTGCCTTTTTCTATTTAAAGAAACTACATTTTCACCCTGTTTATAGTAACCCCTGCGTTACGGCTATTATATTTTCCAGCCAGAAAATAAAACCTTAATGTTCTCTTTTTTAAAGAACTCTTTTCGTATTCCTCCGCTGATGTTGTTTACGTCAAATTCAATGATGAAGGCGTTTTTATCAATATCTCCAATAAGATTGTAGGTGCGTCTAATATCTATTCTGTTTATCACTGTATGTACAATTTCGCTTTTATTTCTAGCTCCTCGTTTACCATACCCCTTTGAACCCTTGTACAATGTAGTACCTGTCTTAATTACACCTATTAGACCTTCTTCGATTATGTCCCATTTGTCCGACACTATCATTAAGCCAACATAATCCTCAAAGCCTTCTATTGTTAAATCGATGATTTTTGCCGTTACCAGAAACGT
The DNA here is from genome assembly GCA_049645725.1 of Maribacter sp. GTDB lineage: Bacteria > Bacteroidota > Bacteroidia > Flavobacteriales > Flavobacteriaceae > Maribacter. Next base: position 3,964 of record JBARUM010000047.1, on the reverse strand, counting down.
CAAGGTAGAATACATGGCGGTTTCAAATGAAATTGAGATAGCAGTTATACTGAACAGAACAAGGTTGAAGCAGAGCACCACCTTACCAATACTAAAGCCAAAATACTTATTTGCAAAGATTCCAAGTACCTCGGAACCGTCTAGAACTGCGCCGTTTTTTATGGTTAGACCAATGCCCGCACCTAAAAAAAGTCCTCCGAAGATTGATATTAATAGTTTATCGTCGGTAACCGAAGTAAAGTTTTCAAAATGAACCATTATCGCTAATGCAATTATGGCTAAAATAGATTTTGTGGTTATCCTTCTTGAGAGGGTAAGCCAAGACATAACTAAAAAAGGTAGACTAACAAGAATAAGCACAATTGAAATATTAAACCCATAGAGTTCGCTCAAAAGGATTGCTATGCCGGTCACCCCTCCATCCAAAAAACCGTTAGGGATTAGGAAAACCTTAAGTCCAAGACTTGCGAGTAAAACACCAAGAATAATTTGGAGAAATTCAGAAAATTGCTTTTTCATTTTTTGCGAATAATTTAGAATTAGTACGGTTGGTAAAAAATTAGCTCTTTTTTTTATTAAAGATTTAAAGGAATAATCTCGTGATTACTTATAGCCAAATCAATCAGAGCAAAAATTTTATCGAATTTGGAAAGAAACAATTCATCTTTATAATGCCTAAGAACCGCAATCCTATCTCCGTTGCTCATTTGAATTATGCTGGTAACAATTACTATAGTGCCCTGTATCAGTATAAAATCCTCTAATTCTCCTGTATGTTGTTTATCCGGAAAAATGACTGGATTTATAAATTGATAGTTTAAGTTGGCTGGCGAACCTATCCTATACTTATGTCCAGGCAGAAGGTCATATAAAATGTTGTCAGAGGTCTCGCTGGCTACATGCTGTAGGATTTCATCTCCGGGAAATAAGACTGTTCTCTTATTTTTCATATAATATAATTGTTAAAATAGTTAAATCATTTTGAACAAAAATAAAAGTAATACTATTATATATTAAAAGTTTAACTATTATTTATGAATAGTAATAGTATTAATTTTATGATCATCATATATTTTTGTCGAGAATTTTAAATTGAATTACTATGAAGACTATTTTAAATACTTTTAGCATTTCGGCTACAGCTTTTTTAACGGCCATATCTATCCCCCAAACCACCTTTGGGCAAAAATCCTTGGAAGGTGAAGTAGTTATAGAACGTAGCCGCATTCTTGTGGAGGATGTACTAAGTGAAGCTGAACAGGCCGCTTTAACACCACTAGATGTATTCAATAGCTTGGCCGCAGGAAACGAAAGATTCGTGAGCAGTGATCTTACCGCTCGTGATCATTCTATACAAATTAGGGAAAGCGCGGAGGCACAGTACCCAAAGGCAATCGTACTTTCTTGCGTGGATAGTAGGGTTCCCGTAGAGGATGTTTTTGACAAGGGTATCGGCGACATATTTGTTGCACGCGTTGCCGGGAACTTTATTAATGATGACATATTGGGTAGTATGGAGTTTGCCACCAAGGTTGCAGGAGCAAAGCTAATATTGGTGTTAGGTCACGAGAACTGTGGCGCCATACACGCGGCAATAGATGGTGCTGAATTAGGTCACATCACAAAAATGCTTGAGAACATAAAACCTGCGGTGGATATATCTACTAGGTCAAAGGGAGAAAGAACTTCTAAGAACAGATTATTGGTACATGAAGTGAGCGAAAACAATGTGCTACATGCAATGGAAAAAATTAAAAAAGACAGTCCCTTGCTTAAAACGATGTTGGAAAACGGCGAAATAGATATTAAAGGGGCCGTGTATGACATGGATACAGGAGTGGTAAATTTTCTTTAAAAATTTAGTACTCAAATAAACCCTTCCTTAGACTCTTTAAGGAAGGGTTTATTAGTATGAAATAAAGTGAAAATGTGTAGAAATGAACCTATTATTATAGCACTAAATTCAATACGAATTGTTATGTTTGACACCAGTGAAATTTAGCTTTTTCCTTAATGAAATTTATGCTTTTGAAGGTTTTTTGCTAAAAGGTAAGGCAGAAGAAGTACTGGTTTTTGCTGGTAAGCTTTAAGATAATTTTGTATAACAAATAGCTGTTATAGGGTATTTTTACGTACCTATTTATAATGCCCTAGATACTATGCCCGGAATCTTAATTATTGAAGATGATACTTCGTTTGCTCAAATGCTTCAAAAGTTTTTGATGCGAAAAGGGTTTCAAGTAGTGTTAAGTTCTACGGGTACGGATGGTGAAAAGCAGATAAAGGAGCATAGTTTTGATTTGGTCATAACAGACCTTAGACTTCCCGACTATGATGGTATTAAACTTGTTTCAGAACTAAACGGCAATACACCTATAATTGTGATGACCGGTTATGCCGAAGTGGCGACCGCAGTAAAAGCCATGAAGAAAGGGGCTCATGATTATATCGCCAAACCTTTTACACCGGATCAGATTTTAAAGGTAATTGAAAGTGCATTGGATGCGGCTACGCCAAAATCAAAAGAGAGCTATCTTACAAAAGAACTGGTACCGGAGGATGTTATGGATCAGACCAGTACGGTAACTGATAATGATGCCCTTGAACTAGTTAGTGAAGCGTTTGAAGAACTGGAGAAATATATTTCACTGGTCGCTCCAACGGACATGTCTGTTTTAGTAATTGGCGAAAGCGGCACAGGAAAAGAGGTTACTGCAAAATCTATCCATACAAATAGTAAAAGAAGCAGTATGCCTTTTGTGGCCCTAGATTGTGGAGCCATTCCGAAAGAGCTAGCATCAAGTGAATTTTTTGGACATCTTAAAGGAAGCTTTACCGGAGCCATTGCAGATAAGGTAGGTAGTTTTGAAGCGGCCACTGGTGGAACGTTATTTCTGGATGAGGTCGGAAACCTTTCCTATGAGAATCAAATGCAATTACTTAGAGCCTTACAGGAACGTAAAATAAAACGTATTGGCAGCAACAAGGAGATCGAGGTAGATGTTCGGATAATTTCGGCAACGAACGAGAATTTAAAAGCAGCAGTTGAAAAAGGTATATTTAGGGAAGATCTCTACCATAGATTAAACGAGTTTTCCTTACAGATACCCTCCTTAAAGGATAGGTTTGGCGATTTAACTGTTTTCGCCAATCATTTTTTACAGCTTTCCAATAGAAAACTCAATAAGAAAGTGGAAGGTTTTTGTAAAGCAGTTTGGGATGTCTTTAATTCATATCACTGGCCTGGAAACATTCGTGAGCTTCAAAATGTAATACAGCGTGCCGTTCTGCTGACCGATGGCGAAGAGGTGCAACTAAAAGTTTTACCCATAGAAATGACAGCGTCCAAAAATAGAATCTTCGCTGGTCAGGAGAGTGATATGTCCAAGGCCGAATTTGAAAAAGAACAAATTCTCAAAGCATTAAAACGAACTAATTATAATAAATCCAAAGCTGCAAAATTACTTCAGGTAACTAGAAAAACATTGTACAACAGAATCAGTCACTACGATTTGGATGTCTAACGATTCTTTTTTCAAGTGCGATTTTAAGGTTGTTAATGGTTTCCATCAAAAACGTATAGTCGGTTTCTAATTTGCCCTCTGGCAGATTTTGGGGATTCGCAACTTCCATAGTTTCTAAAATCTCAATGCTATCGTACACATGAAGCTGCCTGAACATGGGGAGCATTTTGTGAGCAGTTTTATTAATAATCCCGTAGTTTTTTTCTACTACCGATATGTTCAATTGTTCGGTGTTTACAGCTGTGTCCTCCAGAAAAGTATGTATTATGGTATTTATTGAATCACTATCATCACCCACAAATAATTTTATGGTTTCAAGACTGTATATTTGCTTGCTCTTAGTTGTAGACTGTGGTGCTTCTCTATTTTCTGCGGTTTTCTTGTACCCCATAGCAAAACTAATTGCATTAAACAGGGTCGTTTTAGTGAAAGGTTTATGT
>JBARUM010000046.1:0-2198 GCA_049645725.1 Maribacter sp. | reverse complement strand
AGATACAACTGGTAATGGTTTAGGTGATATCAAAGGTATTACTCAACGTTTGGACTATATAAAAAGTTTAGGTGTTGATATTATTTGGTTGAACCCAGTGTATGAATCCCCAAATGATGATAACGGTTACGACATTAGTGATTACCGCAGTATTATGGCCGAGTTTGGGACGATGAATGACTTTGATGCCCTCCTGCAGGCTATGAAAGAAAGAGACCTAAAATTAGTGATGGACTTGGTGGTAAACCATAGCAGCGATGAACATAAATGGTTTGTGGAATCTCGTAAATCACGTGAAAACAAATATCGGGACTATTACCATTGGTGGCCTGCTGAAAAAGGAGAACCGCCTAAAAGATGGAGCTATTTTGATGTAAAAGGAAACGCCTGGAAGTACGATGAACCTTCCAATTCTTACTACCTTCATTATTTCTCTGTTAAACAACCAGATTTAAAATGGGAAAACCCGGAACTAAGAAAAGAGGTGTATGAAGCTATGCGTTTTTGGTTCGATAAAGGAGTGGACGGATTTCGTATGGATGTGATTCCATTTATCTCTAAAGATACTTCGTACCCAGAGCTACCTTCAAAATACAATGGTAATTTTATTCCGTTTTATTGTGATGGCCCAAAATTGCACGAGTATTTACATGAAATGAACACGGAAGTACTATCAAAATATGATGTTATGACCGTTGGGGAAATGCCCGCAGTAGGTCTGGACAGGGCTTTGGATTTTGTAGATGAAGATAGAAAGGAACTTAATATGTTCTTTCATTTTGATTTAATGGCACTGGACCGCAATCCTGGGGAAGTATTCAAAATGGGCAAAGAAAAATGGAAGTTGACCGATTTCAAAAAAATTCATTCAGATTGGGATGAAGTTTTTTCCGAAAAAGGCTGGGGAAGCATGTTCCTCAACAACCATGATTTTCCTAGAAGTGTAAGTAGGTGGGGAGACGATTCCAAAACACATTGGTATAATTCTGCTACCATGTTACAGACCTTTCTTTTAACCATGCGTGGAACACCTTATTTTTATTATGGTGAGGAAATAGGAATGACCAATATTAAGTTTGATTCCATCTCCGATTATAGGGACATTAATACCTTAAACCGTTATGAAACCATTAAAAACGAAGGAGGTGACCTACAGGCCTTTATAGAAAATGAAAAAGACGCCAGTAGAGATAATGCCAGAACTCCCATGCAATGGGATATGAACAAACATGCTGGATTCTCTATAGAAAAACCATGGATACAGGTAAACAAAAATTACTTGGAAGGTATTAACGTAGCATCCCAAGAAACCGATAAAGGCTCCGTACTCAACTATTTTAGGGAAGCAGTACAACTTCGAAAAAACCATCTTGCATTAGTTTATGGTAGTTATGAACTGTTAGTTCCTGATAACGAAAAAGTATACACCTATACTAGAGCATTGGATAACCATCGCTATTTGATTATACTGAGTTTTTCTCGCGAAAGAGAAATGCTTCATCTCGAAGAATTTAAGAATACCAACGCTAAATTGTTAATTTCCAATGATGATGCAGTACCTCATGTAAAGGATGGCATCTTTAAGGTACGCCCCTATCATGCAATGGTTTATAAGCTAGATTGATAATTAATCCTTAAACTGGCTATAATTTCTTCTAAATGGCCTGATAATAAGTCGGGCCTCACGGTCAAACTTTATGTAATTGTACACCCAATTCACAAATACTACCACTCTATTCCTAAATCCGATAAGGAAAAATAGGTGAACGAACATCCACACGAACCAAGCGAAAACCCCTTGGAATTTTACTTTTTTCAAATCACAGACCGCCTTGTTCCTTCCCACCGTGGCCATACTCCCTTTATCCCTATAGACAAAAGGTTTCAATGGTTTGCCATCAATTAAATACACCAGATTCTCACCTAGTAACCTCCCCTGCTGTATAGCAGGTTGTGCCATCATAGGATGCCCTCTTGGATTTTCATTATTTTGCATACAAGCAAGATCACCAATCGCAAATATGTCAGAATAACCAACTACTTGGTTATATTCATTTACATTTAATCTATTCCCTCCTGCCAGGATCTCTTTTGCATCCAAGCCCCTAATGGTAGCGCCCATAACACCTGCAGCCCATACCAGAGTTGCCGTTTCAAATGATAACTCGGTTTTCGTGATTACCGTCTTACCGTTATAT
>JBARUM010000045.1:0-3001 GCA_049645725.1 Maribacter sp. | reverse complement strand
CGGAATGTTCCCGTTCTGGGAAAGGGTTCATTTTAAAGGTCGTGGTACGCTCAATACGTTTGCTATAAGCCGCCTTTATTTTTGTGTTTTTCTTAGTTGTGTACTGTATGGAAGCGGACGGAAAGGGTTTTACAAAGTCATAGACATAGGTTGTGTCTATGGTATTGCTTTTGTCCCTGAGGTCAAAATCCCGATCCATGGCCTCTAGTCTAACACCTGCATTGTATTCCCAATTACTCTTCTTACCAGAAAGTTGTGCGTAACCAGAATGAATACTTCGTTTTAAATCTACTTCGCTGGAGAATTCTGGGACTAGTTCAAATTGTCCTGTGTCATTGTTTCTTCGTTCATATACAAAATCGCCTTTATGGTTTAGGTTTCGGTATTGATATCCGATTTCAATTTGACCGAACGAAAAAGGTTTTAAGGTATAATCCAATGAAAACCGTATTCCATTTAATGGATTGTCATTGGTGTTGAACTCGTCCTGTAGAATTGTGTTGGTATCCGGAAAGCCTAAATTTCTGTTGGTAGTAGGTCCTCCTAAAAGGGTGTATTCATATAAAAACGATGTATTTATGGTAGACGTATTGGAAAATTGATGTTTATAATCAAAACTACCGAGCACAAAATCGCTTTTACGTATTCTGAGATTCTCATTAAAATATTGAAACGTATACAACCTACTACCGTTTTCTGCTGGGCTTTGGGCATTGTTATCAAAATAGAGGATGTCTGCCGTACGGTCCTTACTACGTTTTCCGCCATAAAACCCCAAGGAATATGTATTTAAGGAATCCGGTGTGTGGTCTATGGTAAACCGACCACTGTAGTTTACTTCATCAAAACTGCGTTCTCCATCCGATGGAAATTCGGTTTTTACGTCATTTATAATTGTAAATACATTCCCTTCACGTCTTCCAGCAAGGTCGTTACGTTGGTAATTACCTCCCAAAGAAATATTCCATTTATCGCTTTTGATATTATAGGTAGCATCAATACCATAACGCTGGACATATTCGGCATTATCATAATCTTGAATAGAAGGTAAGCCCCCTTTTATATTCAGTTGTGCAAAAATACCGTTAATCGCTCCTTTTTTAGTTAAGATATTAAGGATACCTCCTTTACCCTCAGGGTCATATTTAGCAGATGGCGCGGTAATGATCTCAACTTTTTCGATGGAATTTGCAGGAAGTTGATTTAATAAGGTCGATGCATTGCCCTGAACCGGTTTTCCGTTCAGTAAAACCACAAACCCCGTGGTGCCGCGCACACTTATTTCTCCCAAACCATTTAGGGAAACGGATGGTAGGTTGCGCAGAACGTCCGATGCACTACCACCTTGGGCATTTTGAAATTTACCCGCATCGTATACTTGACGATCTATTTTATTGATAATGGTTGCCCTTTCTGTCTGCACCACTACTTCGTTCAGTTCGTTTGCACCTATGTTCAATAGAATTTTCCCCAAATCTATATTTGAAGACTTGTTGGATAAAATGATATCGTTTATACGTTGCTTTTCATATCCCAAAAAGGAAACTTCTAAGGAATAAGTCCCTTTTTTTAGGTTTTCCAATATAAAGACCCCGCTTGCCGAAGTGATTACTCCAGTTAGCAGTTCTCCATTAGATTGGTCAAAAAGTACGGCGGTGGCATATTCTAGCGGTTCGTTAGTGGAGCTGTCTTCTAATGTGCCTGTTATGGATTGTGCTAGTGAAGTGGATAAGCCTAAGAAGGATAGTGTTAAAAAAGTTATGGCGTACTTCATTTAAGGCTTAGATTGTAAGCCTCTAAAAATACTATAGAAATACGATAGTAGGGTGCATAAGCTATCATTTTACATTTATTTAATGAGTTACGATAGTTTTCATTTAAAATCTATGTAGGAAAATACTGATTAAATCGTTTAAGTGTACAAAAAATCAGATTAAAAACAGGTATGCTTGTAGGAATTTTTGAATCAATTTGTGTTACTCATCGAATATTTGGTGATTCGTCGGTAAAAGCATTCCACTTATCGATTAGAATCAAATGAAAATAACAAAGCCGGAGTTATCAATATCCCAAATTAACCTACTTATGCGTGCTATTCTTTTTTTATTATTAGTTATCTGTGTGGGAACCTTTGCCCAGGCTCAAGATACATATCAACCCAAGGTAGAGACCATTACCATGCCTATTGCTTATAGTGTTGATAAGATAACTGAGCCAAATGCAGAATTCCCCGCCCTTGCCGGAGTATTTGTACTTAAGAACTCCCGAATAAAAAGAGCCTTAACCTTTAAAACAAGAAAAAAAGATGTCAAATTGGTTTAATCAAGGACCATCTCTGTTTCTTCAACAGGTTGGACCACTTCTTTCAGCACTTCCCAAACATTTTGGGCAACTATTTTTTGACCTTCGGCGGTGGGATGAATCCCATCTTCCAAATTCAGGTCAGGAATCCCTGCGACTCCTTCCAATAAGAACGGAATAAGGAAAATATCGTTCTTTTCTGCTAGGTTAGGAAAGATGTTTCTAAACTCCGTCGTATAAGATTGTCCCATATTGGGTGGAATTTGCATTCCGGCCAAAATGATTTTAGTATCCGAGTTTTTCGCCCTTACCAAATCAATCATCGCCTGTAAGTTGTTCTTGGTTTCCTTTAGCGGAATTCCGCGCAGGCCGTCATTGGCACCCAGCTCCAGAACAAAAATATCAACCTCTTGATTTAATACCCAATCCAATCGGTTTAATCCTCCAGAGGTGGTTTCCCCACTTAATCCAGAATTTATTACGGTATACTGCAAACCAATAGAATCTAAACGTTGCTGTATTCTGTTAGGAAACCCTTCTTTTGTATCCAGGCCATAGGCCGCGGTAAGGCTGTTGCCAAAGAATAGGATAACTTTAGTGTCCTCCGCTATTTCCGTATTACTGACCGGTATACCTTTTTCCGTGACTGCCTCGGTTTCTTTTTGTTTTGGGTTTTCACCGCAATTCCATAGAAATAGAG
>JBARUM010000044.1:0-2452 GCA_049645725.1 Maribacter sp. | reverse complement strand
AAAGTGAACCGTTCTGAGCGGTTCCCTTTTTTGTTTCATGAGGATAGTATCAATGTATCACGATTCAATCCATTTTTCTTGAAACAAAGGTACCTTGTTGAAAAACGTACCATTCGGACGATATAGCAAAAAGTCAGCGTTCCCCTTTAACTGAATGTTCAATTTTACAGTAAATTTCTCCATATTTATTGCCCTTAGGAGACATTTACAGCAAAACGTAAAAATAACAAATCAGAAAAGGTTTCAATGCATTGAAAATCAATGCATAAGAAACGTAACATCGCTTTAGCGTGTTACCCTCTTGCTACTCATTTTTATCCGCTACGCTTCTCAAAAGGGTAGCTTTTACTTTTGCATGTTCCATTAAGAAACCTCCGTGATTTTTACTTGAAATGCATCAAAACCTAGAGAGGAAAAACACCCATTACTTATTATATCCTGTGCGCTTTCCCCTTTTAATCTATCGGAACACGTCAACATTCTATGATCCGAATTTTATGTCCACGTCAAAAAAACGGATAGGCAGTGCCTTTGAGTTCCCTTTACTTCCCATAGAGCCTTTAGCGATTCCCTTTGACCCCTACCCTATCAAGATCCGGTACGGGCAAAGCTTTTATAAAAGGAGCGAGTATACGAGCCCGGTTATGCAAAGCGTCCCGGAGCGGATCTTGTTCCTTTGGACATAGGGAAACGGTTCCGTGTTAAGTGTACTTTGAAAACTGAGCCGTTTTATCCATTGGTGAACCGATGACCTATGATTCGGTATAACATGGGCAAGCGGACTTGATCCCCTTTTAGGGATTATGTCCAAGAACATGGAATGAAAATCCTTTCTCGGAATGAAGTCTTTTGCGGAATGCAGAGGGAGGTTTTGAGTGTAACATAATCTATTTTCATTCTTAAAGTCCATACCATATTACGGGTATCTATAATGCATAAAAAAAGGAGCGAAATCGTGAAAATTCCGCTCCCTTTAAATCCACAATTTTTAATCAATATTTTCCTGATCCATCCAGTATAACAGATAAGGTATGTTGTAAGCATGTGTCCATCCAAATACACGAATGCCTTGATTTGTTTGCCAGTTCGTGAAACGTCCTTTACTTTCTGGTAAGTTAGAAATACTCAAGAGGTCCTCACTATACGTTTCAGAACTGGTATATTCCTCTGAAGATTTTGGCAACTCTCCTACTTTCAATAGCTCAGCTCTCGCCATGGCTTCATCCAAAAATACTTTATCACCACTGAACTCATATCCCAAAAGTAGTGGATATATAGTAGCCAAATAAGACTCCATTTCATGATTTAGTGGTGGCACATCCCTAACATACCTAGCATGTTCTATAAGAGCCCTTCTTACCTTTTGGTTATCAGTTATTTGTTGGTATTTGTACAGTCCTTGAGCTACATAGGTTTGACTATAGCCATATCTATCCAAAATTAGATTTCCTCCTTGTCTTTCTTGGAACTCTAACATTAAATCCACTCTTTCATCTAGCTCATCTTTATACTTTTTCAATTTTGTAGCGTCATAAAGTTCAACAAGGTTAAGAACTGATAAGTATAGTCTTCTACCTCTTAAATCATGGTCTCCCCAAATTCTTTTCAAATAAGTATCTCCAGTCATTTTCGCCACTTCTAGTGCCCTATGGTCCGCAGATATATAATAAGATGCTATCCAACCCTGTATCCAAACATGAGCACTTAACAGAGCATACCAATGTTCGTTAGCATGTCTTCTACCAATTCCTAGATAAGGGGTTGATTCAGGTTCATCCTCAAAATTCCAGAAATCAATGGCATCGTTATTATCACCATAAAATGTTCTCTTTTTTGGCCAATGAATATTATCTACGTCCATGGTATGCCTGCTCATCGCCTGCGCCATGTTAAAGTATTTTGGATTCCCTGTTCTCATGAAGTTAGTCCAAAGCATAAAATCGACCGTGGGCTCATTATTGGTCCATTGTACCCAACGACCATCGAAGTAATAGCTTTTTCCATCTCCATAATTGAACATACCATACCAAGGTTCATGCTTTTGACTATAGCCCCACCACTGATATCTATACTGTAAAGCATTTTCAAATTCAGGGTGTTTGGTAGACATAGGTGCCATATTCCCATAAACTTTAGAACCCGTATACCATTCCGGAGCTGCATGGGCAACCGGACTATCAAGAACATAATCCATTTTTTGACCAACTTCTTGTTCGTCAACCTTATTATGAAAATAGTAAATGAATTCAGTTGTTTTGGTGATTCCTTGGGCAAAATTCCCAAGCATTCCACCATCTGATTCAGTATTATGCCTTTCAAAGCTCATAGGTCCATTTTCTAATGGCCATATACTGCCCGTCAATATTCCAGTTACTGGATCAATCTCAATACCTTTAGGATATTCTTTTAAAAAATTTTTAATTCCAATTCCAACACCTCTTTTGCCATCTGT
>JBARUM010000043.1:0-3981 GCA_049645725.1 Maribacter sp. | reverse complement strand
TAGCAGGGGTTCAACATAAATTAGAATTACCCTATTTTGTATTGGCTACTCAAAACCCTATAGAACAAGAAGGTACTTATCCTTTGCCAGAGGCTCAATTAGACCGGTTTATGTTCGCTATAGAGTTGACTTACCCTTCTGTAGCTGAAGAAATACAGGTTGTAAAGAATACTACTACAGCTTTTACTCCTTCTATTATGGCTCAGTTTAACGCGCAGCAAATTTTAGCGATTCAAGATTTGGTGCGTAGAATTCCGGTTCCGGATAATGTAGTTGAATACGCGGTAAAGTTGGTAAACAGCACAAGACCCAATTTAGAAACCGCATCAGATTTTGTAAAGCAATATGTGGATTGGGGTGCAGGACCTAGAGCTTCTCAAAATTTAATACTTGGAGCAAAGGCAAATGCTGCAATTAACGGTAAATATTCGCCTGATATTGAGGATGTTCATGCCGTAGTCAAGGGAATACTTAGGCACCGTATCATTAAAAACTACAAAGCGGAAGCTGAAGGTATTTCTGAGGAGCAAATTATTGATAAGCTACTATAGCTATAGTATTGCTAAGAATATGTTTTTCTAAAACATGTTCACTTACAAATAAGAGATATAAAATCCATCGATTCAAAAAAAGCGACGAATCGCTCTTCTAAAATTTTAATTGCGCTTAAGATTTTCTTAATTTTACTAAATTGGTTTAACCTTAAAACAAATATCTAAATGGCATTCGATATCGATATGATTAAAGCGGTTTACGCTAATATGGCGGAACGGGTAGATAAAGCTCGTGAAATAGTGGGAAAACCGCTAACGCTGTCTGAGAAAATTTTATACTCCCATCTTTGGGAAGGTAATCCTACCAAGGCTTTTGTCCGTGGTAAGGATTATGTAGATTTTGCTCCAGATCGCATCGCTTGTCAAGATGCAACCGCGCAAATGGCATTGTTGCAATTTATGCAAGCTGGTAAGCCTAAGGTTGCTGTTCCAACTACAGTACATTGTGATCACCTTATCCAGGCCAAATCCGGAGCTGCCGCGGATTTAAAATCTGCTAACTCAACAAGTGCCGAGGTTTTTGATTTTTTGGAATCAGTTTCTAACAAATATGGAATTGGTTTTTGGAAACCCGGTGCAGGAATCATCCATCAGGTAGTATTGGAAAATTACGCCTTTCCTGGCGGAATGATGATTGGCACGGATTCCCATACCGTTAATGCTGGTGGACTTGGAATGGTAGCCATAGGAGTAGGTGGTGCGGATGCTGTAGACGTCATGGCCGGAATGGCATGGGAACTAAAATTTCCTAAACTTATTGGTGTGAGATTAACTGGAACAATATCTGGATGGACAGCACCCAAAGATGTTATTCTAAAGGTTGCCGAAATATTAACTGTAAAAGGAGGAACTGGGGCAATTGTAGAATATTTTGGACCTGGGGCAAAATCACTCTCCTGTACCGGAAAAGGTACGATTTGTAACATGGGAGCTGAGATTGGCGCTACGACTTCTACTTTTGGATATGATAAATCCATGGAACGTTATTTACGTGCCACAGATAGGGAAGATGTGGCCGATGCAGCAAACAAAGTTGCTGAATACTTAACAGCAGATGACGATGTATATGCCAATCCCGAAAGGTATTTTGATCAAGTAATAGATATTGATCTATCTAAATTAGGGCCATTATTGAACGGTCCGTTTACACCGGATTTGTCCACAAGCGTCGGAAAGGACATGACCGAAAAAGCAACCGCCAATGATTGGCCAATTCAAGTGGAATGGGGATTAATTGGTTCTTGTACCAACTCTTCTTACGAAGATTTATCCAGAGCTTCCTCGATTGCACAACAGGCCTTGGACAAGGGTATAAAAATGAAATCTGAGTTGGGTATCAACCCTGGTTCTGAACAGGTAAGGTATACTGCTGAAAGAGATGGAATTTTGCAAGTATTCGAAAAATTGAATGCAAAGATATTCACCAATGCCTGCGGACCCTGTATTGGACAATGGGCTAGATATAGTGACCCTAAGAATGCTCCTAAAAATAGTATTGTACATTCCTTTAATAGAAACTTTGCGAAACGTGCGGACGGCAATCCTAATACGCATGCATTTGTAGCCTCTCCAGAATTAACAGCAGCAATAGCTGTGGCAGGTCGATTGGATTTTAATCCGATTACGGATACCCTTATAAACGAAAACGGAGAAGAGGTGAAGTTTGACGAGCCCACTGGTTGGGAACTTCCGCCAAAAGGTTTTGCGGTTGAGGACGCTGGTTTTTTGGCACCTAAGGAGGATGGTTCAAGTGTTGAGGTGAAGGTAGCTACAGATTCGGAACGTTTGCAATTATTAGAGCCTTTTGTTCCCATGAAACCAGAAAATCTACAGGGGGTTAAGTTGTTGATAAAAGCGTTTGGAAAGTGTACTACGGATCATATCTCAATGGCTGGCCCTTGGTTACGTTTTCGTGGACATTTAGATAATATTGCCAACAATACCTTAATAGGTGCGGTAAATGCTTTCAATAAGAAAACTAATTTTGTAAAAAATCAGTTAACGGGAGAGTATGGCGGTGTTCCTGATACACAAAGAGCTTATAAAGCGGCGGGAATTAAGTCTATAGTGGTTGGAGACCATAACTACGGTGAAGGTTCTTCTAGAGAACACGCGGCAATGCAGCCCAGACATTTAGGGGTGGCTGCAGTTTTGGTGAAGTCTTTTGCTCGTATACACGAGACAAATTTGAAGAAGCAGGGTATGTTAGGAATTACTTTTGCCAATGAGAATGATTATGATAAAATACAGGAGGATGATACTTTCAATTTTATTGATATAGCAGAATTTGCACCGGACAAGGCATTAACGTTGGAAGTGGTTCATTCAGACGGAAGTAAGGATATTATAAAAGCTAACCACACCTACAACAATGCCCAAATAGGATGGTTTAATGAAGGCTCGGCACTTAATGTCATAAAAAGGGAAAATGCAGCCTGATATTCTTAAATAGTTTAACAAAACTCCTGATATTCATCGGGAGTTTTTTAGTTTTGGAACCATATGAAAATTTAATGAAAAGACAGACCGTTTATACCCTATTGATAATTGCTTTAGTACTTTCTTTTTTTGTTACTCCTTTAGGTGACTACAGTAAATTACTCTTAAATAGAGCACTATCAACAGCTCCAACGGTAATAAAACCTGAAAATCGTGGAAAAATTGAAGATTACTCCTGGAGGTTGAAGGATGCAGATTGGAATATCTTTAGTTTTGAAGAAGCAAGGGGTAAAGTGGTGTTTATAACGTTTTGGACTTCTTGGCACCTTCCTTCTAAAGCACAACTAAAGGACATTCAGTATTTATATGATAAATATAAAGGAGACGTAGCGTTTTATATCATAACCAATGAGGAACGTGAACCAGTTGAGGAGTTTATGAGCAAAAAAGGATATACTTTTCCAGTCACCTATCAAATTGTTG
Source organism: Maribacter sp. (assembly GCA_049645725.1). GTDB lineage: Bacteria > Bacteroidota > Bacteroidia > Flavobacteriales > Flavobacteriaceae > Maribacter. Next base: position 505 of record JBARUM010000043.1, on the reverse strand, counting down.
GTGACCCCAGCCCTTTAACATTGTTAAAACCGCCTGGATCCTATATCCTCGATAAGAACGGATACATAGCAGTTCACCAAAATGCTATCTCTGATTGGAATAACGATACGGTAGATAAACTACTACAGGAGTTAATTAATCAATAGCAACTATTTTTTAAAGTACTTAAAAGGCACGAAAAGCATTCCAAAACATTCCCCATGGTCCTTACCTAAATGTTTATGGTGTATTTTATGGGCCCTTCTTACTCCCTTGGCATACCAGTGATTGGCATTGCGAAACAATTTAAACCTCTGGTGGATAAAGATATCATGCACCAAAAAATAGGCGATACCGTAGGCCAATATACCAAAACCTAAGGGCCAACCATACCAAAATCCGTTAGCGCCCTGATAAAATAAGATCATACTAACAATAGCATAAAATATAAAAAAAGTATCATTTCTTTCGAACCAGGAATCGTGGTCTTTGTGGTGATGGTCTTTGTGCAAACTCCATAAAAAGC
>JBARUM010000042.1:0-2301 GCA_049645725.1 Maribacter sp. | reverse complement strand
CATGAAGGCTTATCCTTCTTGAATTCGAACAGTGTTGAGGCGGACAAAAAGAACGACTCTATTACCATAAAACTTTCCTATGGAAAAGATGTTTTGGATAGCCTTGCTACCATAAGTGTTTCAGTGCTGCCGGAAGGGACAATTAGCTACCGGCCTCACCATAACATTGCTTCCTATAATTTGCTACATCCCTATCTAAACGGAAGAATTGAGGACGGCGGCCACTACTTCACAGATATCAACGAAGAAAAAATAGAGGCTTTAGACCTATTGTTATTAACGCAGGGATGGAGCAGTTATAGCTGGCACCAAATCTTTAATTCCCCGCCCGACTACGATTTTGATTTTGAAAACGGGATAGGTTTTATCCTTGAGCGGAAAGCAGAACAGGAAACGAACCTTGTGCTATACCCCTATGCAGAAGAGAAACTTGAAACGTTTCCGTTTCCCGAAGGGCAGACCCGACTTGAAAAAAACGCACTGTTTCCCTATGCAAAGGATACCGTTCGTATTGGTGAAATCGGAAAAAGAGGGAAGATGATCACGCCCGATCTTGAATTGACGTTTCGTCCAAATAAGATTCCTTCCTTAAATCAAGAATCCAATTTTCTGGACTATAAAAAACCCACTATCCTTGAAACCAATGTAATTCCCCGAGAGCCCCTTGGAAAAGGAATTGAAGAATTGGATGAAGCAGTGGTGACCGCTAAAAAAAAGCGGACAGAATTGGAAATTCTCCAATCCCGCGCCTTTTTTAGTACCATAGAGGAGATTGACGGTAAAAAAAGGGACCGATTCATAACTTTTGCCAATTACATCCGTCAAAAAGGGTTTAATGTAGAAGAGTTTCAGGGCGATTTTCTTATTCGAAACCGGCAACCTCCACTTGAGGAACCAGCAATATTTCTTAACGGCATGATAATCAACCCTCCAATTATGATTCGTTATAATGATTCAACGCCGCCATCGGCCGCCACCAATGATTTAAGTATTTTAATAGGTCTCCAACTCTCGGACATACGTTATATAGAAGTGAACAAAACCGGTTTGGGTGAAGGTTTTAACGCAGGAGGCGTAATAAAAATCTATACCCGTTATGGAGACTTCTCTTCTGATAGTGAAGATTATAAAGACAGGTATTCAGGATTTGTACCACCCTTGATATTTAATACGACACGAAAGTTCTATGTTCCAAAATACTCCTCTTTCAGTTCGGATTTTTACCAGCTTTACGGAGTAATGGGCTGGTTTCCCAAGCTAAAACCGGATAAGGAAGGTGTTTTTGAACTCACGATACCCGATACAGGAAAAACTGACCTTAAATTATTCGTAGAGGGAGTAACACGGGAAGGAGTTTTTATAACGGAGAGCATTAACCTATCTGTAGATTAGGGCTATATGAATTCGACATGAAAAAATGAGGATATATAATTCTGAAAATCGATTTTTTGTTTGCTTATTAATGTTCATTGCCTTTTCTTTTTCAGTTCATGGACAAGAACTTAAGGAAATAAAGGGGCAAGTGATTGACGCCGTTGAAAAAACTCCTGTAGTTTTTGCTGCCATCCAGTTTAAGAATAACAAAAATGGTATGATTGCCGATGAGGATGGATATTTTAGACTACCCTACAGCTATAAAAGGTCCAGGGATACCATACAAATATCCTCTATTGGTTATGCTACCAAAGAAATTCCCGTTGCACAGCTGAAAGATTTGGGAATCAACGAGATACTCTTACCTCCCAAAACAGAGGTCTTGGACGAGGTAGTCTTGATAGGTGGAAAAAAGAAAAACCGTATACGAGATTCGGGATTATCACTGGTACAAAAAGCAATTGGCAATATTCCTAAAAACTACCCTACCACACCCTTTGCCTATATTGGATATTATAGAGACTACCAATTGGTAGAAAACCAATATTTAAATTTGAACGAGGCCGTAGTCGAAGTATTTGACGGTGGATTCCAGACTGATCGAGTAAATCATTATAGTAATCAAATTGCACTTCATCAGTATAATTCAAACACCGATTTTCCCAAAGATACAGCACTTGTAAAGGCCTATGGAGAGGATGGAAAGTACATAAAAAATGCAAAAATATCGGATATGGGAGGTAATGAACTTAGTATCCTTAATTTACACAACCCTATCAGAAATTATAACAAGGTTAGTTTCTCCTTTATAGATGTCCTGCAAACGGATTTTATCCCCAATCACAGTTTCAAGGTTTTAAAAATTACGTATTTAAACGACAAACCCTTATATGAAATTGCATTTCGGTCTAATAAAGAAGGTTATTA
>JBARUM010000041.1:0-4088 GCA_049645725.1 Maribacter sp. | reverse complement strand
CACATGCCGAATCAAACAATATAAATCCAGAACTATCTCGATTAGTATTCGCAAAAAATGTTTCAGATTCTACCCTTATAAATGATAATTACTTGTATACTTTCGAAATTTACGATCAAAATCTAAGCTCCAACTTGGCGATCTTAACGGCTTGTGAAACTGGCAAGCCCACCTACCAACCAGGAGAGGGAATGATATCCTTGGCCCATGCCTTCAACTATGCGGGCAGCGAAAGTATCTTAACTAGTCTCTGGCAAATAGACGAACAATCTAGCAACCAAATTTTGGATTTCTTCTACGCCTATCTGGAAAACGGTTTAGCGAAAGATGAAGCGCTGAGAAAAGCTAAATTAGAATACCTTTCGAAAGCAAAAGGGCGTACGTTGCATCTGCAATACTGGGCCGGACTGGTTTTGATGGGTGACACCTCACCTGTTGAATTATCGTCATCACCGAGTTACATCTGGTACTTAATTATTGGGTTACTTGCAGTAATGGCCTTATTCATCGTTCTTAGAAAAAGAAAAGGCCCTCAATAAACTGAAGACCTTCCTTTGCTCAATTAACTCAAATTAACCTTGATGCGTTACATTGGGATCATTGTCGTCTGGATCTAAATGTGCAGGTGAACCATCACCATCATTATCTATAAAACCACCACCGTCGGGTTTGACATGTAGCTGAAAATTAAAAGGTAAGAAAGTATCTAAAGTTCGGGCATCGAACTCGGCAGTTGGAGCAGCAGAAATTTGAATGGCCGAATTTACATTGCCGAGACCGGGAACTACTGTAGAACGAACCCAAACCAACCCAGTAAATTCCCCAAACTGAATTAAACGGGCATTAAAATTTACTAGTACTGTTGAAAATTCCTGATCAAAATTTCTTCTACAGATAACATCAAAAGGACCATTATGGCCATATACAGCAAACATGGTATTTATTTCCCTAGCAATAATATCATCAAAGCTGGAAATGCTAAAACTTGTTGAAACTGGAATCCATCTAAAGAAAACCGCATTATCGTTCCTAAGAATATCCAAGCCCAACGTCGCAGTTTGGTTATCAATAATTTGAAAACCACTATACCCTTGTGGATATTCCAAACTTAGTAATGGTTGTAAGTCATTTGTGATTCTACCCCCAGGATTTTTAATTAAGGGAAATTCTGGTAGTGGCAAGAATATTCCATTAGCCATGTTCCAATAGGCGGCCGCCGGACCTTGAAAATTATTGCAAAATTGAGCCTGAACATTTTGTAAGTCGCTGTTATTGAAATTTTTGTCCTTACTACAAGAACAAAGAAGCAATAACCAGCTTAGTGTAATCGAATAATATTTGTTTTTCATGATATGGTCTTTTTCCTTATATCGAAAGAAAAAGAAAATGTCATCAAAAAGTTTTCTACTATTTTTAAATTACTCGTTCATAGCTTTATTCGCTTTTGGTGCCTGTAAAAGAATGGCGATCATTTTCGGAATCACCGTTATACACATAATAAGTCAGTAAGTCTTAGTACTAAAACTAAGGAGGTTACCGTAGCAATAACACTTTTGATAAAGAAGAAAAAACTATAATATTTGTTCTTTAAATCCGCCGTTTTATGGTACAGTTTCTTGAAAGGATAAAACTTTTTACCAGGTGTCCCAAACGTGGTCTCGTTTAGTAGTATCGTTAATTGTCCTTTTATGGGACTGGTATAATTAAATTTTTAGTACTTAGTCACGTATTGCCAACACCTCCAGCACATATCTTTTCGTTCATTGTGCAAGCTGCATTCACTCAAAAATAAGAGCTTCCGGTTACGCGCAATACCGGTTGTGGCTATCGACCCTTATACCGCTGATTAAACAAACGCAACCACAACCCGTATTTTATCCCTTGCTGATTTTCGTCATTGCTTTGTCAACTAATTCTTTGGAATCATCGGTAACGCCTGAATCCTTGGCATAAATATTCCATTCGGCAATAGCACTTTTTACTTCATTGATAATGGTTTCCGGTTTTTTTACTCCGAAGGTATTTGCTAATTCCAATAGATGTTGCTGCCCAGGTGATTTACTCTCCCCTGCAATCATGGTACTGTGCATACCGTGCGATGAATTTGAAAAGGTAAGGTCATAGGCCGGAGCCAACTTCCATTCTCCGGTAGCGTTCATTAGGAAGGATATATTCTTGCTATGATCATCACGATTATGGCTATACACATTAAAAGCAGCTAACCGAAGGACTTTTGAATAGCCGGCCACATGGTTTTCAAGACGGAAAGCGCAGTCCATTACATTACCATAGTCCAGATTGCTATACCGAAAATTGTCATTTAAAAGTCCACTTGCAGAATGTAAGTGCAAACGGTCATTTTGTATTCTATCGAATCTTTTGGTTGCAAAATATTTTTTTCCAGATGGACCTTCGAACAATTTGCATTCCGACATTTCTATACCCGCAGCTAAAGCCATTTTATAATACGCATATTCGATTTCGGCGATATCATGCAGGTCGGTTGACGACGGGAACTTTATGATCCAATGTTCGTAGCCATTTGGGAGTGTTGAATGCCCATGTATAAGGTGATTGGTTTTAGGATTGTAACCCACAAAAATTTTGGGTCTAGCTCCACCTGAAGAACCTCCAAGATTGAACAGTTCTTCTATTAGATTAGAAGGTGTGCCCTCCAAAACCTTATTCATCTCTTGAGAAATTTCGTCCAACTCCATAAGGGTATCAGACTGAACTTCGGGGTTTAAGTTTGGTTTATAGGTTAATGCACCCATACCACCGGAACCAATATAAGCCAAACGGTCTAAGGGTGTGATTTGATTTGGGGATATTCCTTTTGACAGCAAGGTTCTGTCCAATAGCAACCTACCCCATCCATCGGGAAGCGAATCATTAAACACCCCGAAGAGCCCATCAAAAATTGGAGTTTCAGGAGTTAAAATAGTATCGGAAAGTTTCAGTTTAAAAGGAGATATTTCTAAACCCTTTTTTACAAAAGTTTCGTCATACTTGAAGAAAATGGTTCCCTTATCGGAGACAATTTTACCAACAGCAATAGGGGTATCTGTAAAACGAAGGTAAACTTCAAGTTGTTCAATCTGTTCCATCAGCTTTTCTTTTTTGAATCAAATAATTTCTCAATATGTTTAAGATCTTTATCGGGCTTCAGAACAGTTTCAAAATCAGATAACCGACCTAGAACAAATACAAGTTTCAAAAGTGATTCTAAAGAAATTTGTCCTTTGGTTTCAAAACGTTTTAAGCTGCCTAGGGATACTCCCGAACGTTCTGCTAGCTCATTTTGGGATAGTCCCTTCTGTTTCCGAAGCGTTTTATGTTTGCGCGCTAGTTCTAAACGGACATCCCCAGGAAGTTTGTCAATACTATACTTATTCATAATATGGATAATATATTAGCCAAAAATACTCTAATATACGATAAATGGATAATATATTAGCTATTTTTTGTATTTAGTATTTCACCATAATAATACTTCCACGGCCTCATCCAATACTTCAACGCCAAAATCGCGGACATAAGCTTTCGTAGTCAGAACACTTTGATGCCCAAGTGTCTCTCCGATTACATCAATGCTAATACCTTTCTCGCGTAAACACATGGCAAAACTATGCCTTGCGACATAGCTAGTAACATTTTTGGTTATACCTGCTTTCTCTGCCAATATTTTAAGTGCTTTATTGTATTGTGATAGAATCTTATGCTTTCGATTTTCAATTTGCAAGGGAGTTAGAGAATCATGCAGTAAAATTGGAAAAACGTAGTTGGTATCCCTTCTGTTTTCAATGTAATAATTTAAGATCTCTCGTACTGGGGGTACAATCTTTAGGGAGAAATTGCCCTGGGTTTTCGCTCGAGCATAAGTGATACGAGTCCGGGTGATATCTGACCACCTTAAGCGCATCATATCCGCGAAGTTCATGCCCCTGGTGTAAAAACTAAATATAAAATAGTTCTTTGCATTAATAAGTTGAACATCTCCTTCACAATCAACATTTTTGAAAGATTCAATTTCTGCCATTGTTAGGGCGTGCTTGATCCGTTTGCCACGAAGCTTCGATATTTTGTAT
>JBARUM010000040.1:0-2075 GCA_049645725.1 Maribacter sp. | reverse complement strand
ATCTATGGGTGATAGAGGCGACTGATATTGTAAAAAAAGAACTCCCGTTCTCCGAAGTTGGACTGAATGTAATCTTCGTTGATGACCTGACTCCTTATAGGATACGAAAGGTAATGATATTGAACGGTGCCCATACGGCAATGGTCGCCTATGGCTATTTGAATGGTTGTAGAACGGTAAAGGAGTGTTTGGAGAAGGAACCTGTAGCAAGGTTCGTTAGAGAGATAATTTTTGAGGAAATCATACCCACACTGGATTTACCGAATGCAGAACTGACCACTTTTGCCGACGACGTTCTTGAGCGTTTTCAAAATCCTTATATCCGTCACGAACTTTTATCGATAGCGTTGAACTCCATTCCAAAATTCAGGGTAAGGGTCTTGCCCAGTATTTTCAAATATTATACGCTCAAAAATAAGTTGCCGGAAAATCTTATAAAGGCTTTTGCCGCACTAATTGTTTTTTACAGAGGGACGTATGGCGGAAAGGAAATAATACTAAAGGATGATGCCTATAACATCAAATTCATGGAGGATACCTGGGAATATGGGGACTTTAAAGAATTGGTGAGCGACATATTGTCAAATAAAAAATTATGGAACCAGGATTTGACTAAAATTCTGGGTCTGCAAAAACAACTGATAATAAACATTATACTCTTATTGGAGAGGGAGTACAATTAGACTACTTAAAATTAGTTCGGATGCTTGAATCAGTACTGTTCATTTGAGATTTTCTGAACTTACATATGAATGACTTACAATGTTTTTTATTTTTTTGGACGGGAAGTATAGAGGTTAAGGTATTTCGAAGAAACAAATGTTAGCGCACCTTAAAAGGTATAGAGTCTTTTTAATTTGGATATAATTCTTTTTTTGTTCCTCTATTTCCGACTATAAAACTTAAAAATGAATGTATTAGGAATGTTTAAAATCGCTTCTAGTTCTTTCGTCTCTGTTATAGAAGGGTTCGCACAATCTTGGGGAGTGTCAATACGATTTAAGGAGGTAGAAAAACGGATATTTTTCGATAAGGCCTATATTCCTCAATTGCCTCCAAATCAAAAAAAATTAACGTGATCTATGGAGTATAAAAAGGAGTTCAGGAATATTGGCTTTAGGGTTGTTTTTTGCCACTATCCGCATCAAAAGGGCGTACTGGCATTTGCAGCGCAGCCTTATGAAAAATTGATGCAGGGTAAATCAGGTAGGGAAACTGGTGCCTTTCTACTTTACGGGAAAATTGAGAAGGGCGAACGGCTTGAAGTTGGTTTCAGAGAATTCAGTTTCGAAATGACAGATAACCTTCACAAACGTTTAGGAGAATTATTTGAACTAATCAAATTGGAATATAGGAATACCATTCTTAAGGTTTATAAGAATATGGACTAGTCCCTACGGAAGTTCAAAAATCCCTGCAATCCAAGACCACCCGAGGGGCCAACCTTCGCCTGCCCGCTTTCTGGAATCTTTCAGTTCCAGATTTCTGAACCCCCTCGCAACTGCGCATAAACCCAAAACAGGCGAAGAAAAATCGCCTGTTTGCGTTTATCTTGCCCTCACACAGATTATGACAAATACGATTGGTCTTTTCTAAAGGCAACTTAACCGAACTGATTCAAAAAGAACAGAAAGTCTTTTTAATTATTCCTTTTTTTGAAACTCTTCTTTAGTGCTCCATTTATAACAAATAGCAAAATCAAGAATAGTACGTAGGGGTTGAGAATATTCTGAAAATATTATTTAGAAATATTCTAAACAGATTACAATATCATTTATTTTTTGTTAAAATGTTCACATATTCTTATTTTCAATTCTTAAATATTTACAATTTATGGCAAACGTACTATGGTTACAAGGGGGTGCATGTAGTGGCAACACGATGTCCTTTTTGAATGCCGAAGAACCAACGGTAGTAGAACTTATTACTGATTTCGGATTAAACATTTTATGGCACCCAACAACCGGTTTACAAATTGGGGACCAAGTTCAAGACCTTTTGAATGATATCCTCGCCGGAAAGGTGCAGATGGATATTCTTGTATTTGAAGGGTCAATTATTCAGGGGCCCAATAA
>JBARUM010000039.1:0-1818 GCA_049645725.1 Maribacter sp. | reverse complement strand
CGTATATGCATTCCATCAACATCGGCGTCCGTAGCAATTATAATATTGTTGTAACGTAAATCCTCAATGGATTCCTCAATATTTAAAGCTGCCTGTAATAAGTTAAATTCCTCGTTTTCATAAACTATTTTTTTGGACATGCCATAGGAGTTCAAGGGTTTTCCCTTGAGACTGAATACGGCTTGGGTATTCACATCCCTTGATTTTGTTATAGAACCGGATGCAGAATCTCCCTCCGTGATAAATAGTGCGCTTTCCAATCTACGGTCATTTTTCATATCACCTAAATGCACACGACAGTCTCTAAGTTTTTTATTATGAAGACTTGCCTTCTTAGCCCGGTCCCTGGCCAATTTCCGTATCCCGGAAAGCTCTTTCCGTTCTTTCTCGGCCATAACGATTTTGCGCTGTAATTTATCAGCTGTTTCTGGATTTTTATGTAAGAAATTATCCAAATATTTCCCAACGAAATCGTTAATATAGGTCCTTACCGTTGGAAAATCCCCACCCATATCCGTAGAACCTAATTTTGTCTTCGTCTGGCTTTCAAAAACAGGCTCCATGACCTTGATGGCAATAGCGGAAATTATCGATTTTCTAATATCCGAGGCATCATAGCTCTTACCGTAATAATCCCGTATAGTTTTAACCAAGGCCTCACGAAAAGCGGATTGGTGGGTTCCACCCTGAGTGGTATGCTGCCCATTCACAAATGAATGGTATTCCTCGCTGTATTGGGTCTTACTATGCGTTATAGCAACTTCTATATCATCCCCTTTTAAATGAATAACGGGATAAAGAAAATCCTCTTGATTATTGTTGTCCTCCAATAAATCTTTTAATCCATTTTCTGAATGGAACTTCTCCCCATTAAAGATAATGGTCAGACCTGGATTTAGATATACATAGTTCTTGAGCATACGCTCAACGTACTCGTTGCGATATCTATAATTTTTGAAAATACTTTCATCCGGAGTAAAGGTTACTTTTGTTCCCTTCCTTTTACTACTGTCTATAGGTCCTTCCTCATGCTCTAAGTTTCCTAGGCTAAATTGTGCAGTTTTAATTTGATTGTCCCTAGACGATTGTACTTCAAAAAAACTGGAAAGTGCGTTTACGGCCTTTGTACCTACCCCATTTAATCCTACGGATTTTTTAAAAGCGCGGCTATCGTATTTACCACCGGTGTTCATTTTGGAGACTACATCTACGACCTTGCCTAACGGGATACCACGACCATAATCTCGTACTTTTACCGTTTTGTCCTTGATGACAATATCAATGGTCTTTCCGGCTCCCATAACAAACTCATCGATACAGTTGTCTATAACTTCTTTTAAAAGAATATAGATGCCGTCATCGGCAGAAGACCCGTCTCCCAATTTCCCAATGTACATACCAGGCCTTAATCGGATGTGTTCTTTCCAATCAAGCGAGCGAATGTTATCTTCGGTATATTGAGAGTCTTGGGACATTTAACTGATAAGATTAATGAAAGTAATGCTAAAGATAGCATGACTCAAATAAAGAAAAAACCCCTACACATTAAAGTAATTAACAATGGGACAACAGGTTTTGTTGATATCCGAAAGCATATGTAGTTCTATACATTAAAACGGAAGTGCATTACATCACCGTCTTTTACTATATATTCCTTTCCTTCAACCCTCATTTTTCCGGCTTCTTTTGCCTTAGTTTCACTACCAAAACTAACATAATCATTATAGGCAATAACTTCAGCGCGGATAAAGCCCTTTTCAAAATCTGTGTGTATGACTCCGGCGGCTTGTGGAGCAGTGGCGCCAATTGGAATGGTCC
>JBARUM010000038.1:0-5503 GCA_049645725.1 Maribacter sp. | reverse complement strand
ATGGATTTTTCTGCAAAATGGGATCCAGTTCCTACGATGCTATGCCAGAACCATACGGCCTTAGTTAAAGGTTTTATGGGGCAGACCACCGCCTTTACCCGTTCACAAATTAAACCAACGGTACTAGTTTTGGGTGAAAATAAACTAAATGAGGAAGCTAGATATATTCATGGAATTAAAGGAAAAGGTTTTTTTACGTTCTACGGTGGCCATGATCCAGAAGATTATCAGCATCGGGTAGGGGACCCAAAAACTGAATTGGAGTTACACCCTACTTCCCCAGGTTACCGCTTAATTTTGAATAATGTGTTGTTTCCTGCAGCACGTAAGAAAAAGCAAAAGACCTAGGACACCAATTTTTCCAAGATACGTTCAACACCATAATCGTCATTACTACTGGTCGCATAATTGGCCGCTTTTTTTACATTAGGATGTGCATTTTCCATGGCAAAACTAAAATCAGTTAAGGCCAACATCTCAAGATCGTTATTATAGTCGCCAAAAACCAAGAGCTCTTCCGGCTTAATTTTATATAGAGACATTACCTTATCTAAAGCGTATCCCTTATGCGCATTTAGGCTTGAAACATCCACCCAATTTTTACCTGAAATTTTAACCTTTAGAGTATTTTTCAAATGTTTCAAAAATGGATAGATATATTTTTCTGAACTATCAAAGTGATAAAAAGCAATTTTAATGACCTCTTCGTTAAAGGAGTGTAGGTTCTCGATTGAGGTAAAATTAGAAAAATACTCATTTAATCTATTGATAATGGTATCTGAAGCATTTGAAATATATGCATTATGTTTCCCACAAAGGATAGGGTGTACATTTGGAATATCCTTTAGGATTGTAAGTATGCTACTAATGTTTGTCTTTGGAAGTGGAGTCGAAAGTATTTCTTGGTCCTTGCACATTGCAAAACCACCATTTTCAGCGATAAAGATGATATCATCCTTAATGGGATAAAGCTTTTCCACGATGCTGCCATACTGTCTACCACTTGCTGCAACGAATTGGATGTTCTTGGATTTTAATTCTTGAAACAAATCAAAAAAACGATTGCTCACTTCATGATTGGAATTCAGTAAAGTTCCGTCCATATCAGATACTACCATTTTAATTTTTGATAAATCCATAGTCCTTAAAATATTAGGTGACAAAGGTATTTCAATATGGCTTATATATTTGCTATTGAGGTTAAAGTTTTACCTTTAGTTTATATTCCTTAAAATATGAATTGGATACAAAAAGAAATAACACTACCGGCCTATTCTAGAGGGTTTCATTTAATTACAAATGAAATAATTAGTGCGTTGAAAGAACTTGGAAATATGGAAATTGGAATATGTCAGATTTTTATTAAGCACACATCGGCAAGTTTAACTATAAATGAAAATGCTGATCCAACGGTTCGCACAGATTTTGAAAATCATATGAATGTTATGGTCCCTGAAAATGCTTCTTACTATATTCATACGTATGAAGGTCCTGATGACATGCCTGCTCATGTAAAAGCGTCTTTAATGGGAGCATCTGTGCAAATACCTATTACCCGGGGGAAGTTAAACCTAGGTATATGGCAAGGAATATACTTATGTGAACATAGGAATAATGCCTCTGGCAGGAATATTGTTATTACATTGAACGGTCAATAAAAATTAAAAGAAAATCATATGACAACGGAAGAATCTATTTTGAATAAAATCCAAATCTTAATTGCAAATCATTTTAAAACATCACAAGAGGCTTTTGAGTTCTTTGATGGAGATAATGATAGAAAATTAAATAAAGGGGAAATTGTTAAGCTTTTAAGAGACGCGGAAATCAATGGATTTTTAAGAGGTATCGTATCCTCAAAACTTGTTGAGGGTTATGATAAAAATGGAGATGAGTTAATAGACTGGGAAGAATTCAAAATGGCTGTTGCCAAAATAAAAAAGACTTAGCCGTATCCTCTAAAATTAAAAAATTCGAACTATCAGCTGATAGTTCGAATTTTTTAAAGTGAGATTATATTATTATTACTTTACTTGTTCTACGACCGCTTTAAAAGCTTCTGGGTGGTTCATCGCTAAATCGGCAAGTACCTTCCGGTTCAATTCAATTCCTTTAGCTTTTACACCTCCCATAAATTGGCTGTAGGACATACCGTGCAATCTGGCACCCGCGTTAATACGGGTTATCCATAAAGCACGAAAAGTTCTTTTCTTGTTTCTACGGTCTCTATAAGCATATAACATTGCTTTTTCAACCGCATTCTTTGCTACTGTCCAAACGTTTTTACGTCTCCCAAAGTAGCCCTTGGCTTGCTTCATCACCTTTTTTCTTCTGGCTCTGGAAGCTACTGCATTTACTGATCTTGGCATTTTTTTCTAATTTTTTGTAGTAGGCGGTCGAGAATCGACACTTTTATTTTTCACTCAAATCTGTCACACTTAGTGCAGTCGAAGTGTTAGCCTAACTCCATGGTTAATAATTTTACCTTTTTAAAGAAATCTTACTTTAAGCGTAATTGCTCTTTAATACTGTTAACGTCATGTTGATGAACTAAAGTATCATGCGTTAAAGCTAGCTTACGCTTTTTAGATTTCTTCGTAAGAATATGGCTCTTAAAAGCGTGCTTTCTCTTAATTTTACCGGTACCCGTAAGCTTAAAACGCTTTTTGGCACTGGATTTTGTTTTTTGTTTAGGCATTTTCTCCTAGTTTATATTAATTTATCTCACTTAAATCATAATTCCTTTCCACCAACTTAAACTTTGGCTATTATGTTTATTTCACTTAACAAGCCCTAAAAAAGGGCTTGACTTAATATTTTATCATTGAGCTCTAATTTGAAAATGAGCACAATCTTAACTTATTTACCCTTGGTTTTCGGGGCAATAAACATCGTCATTCTCTTGCCTTCTAACCTTGGCATTTGTTCCACTTTCCCCAATTCTTCCAGTTCCGACGCTAATTTTAACAACAGAATTTCTCCCTGATCCTTATAGACTATAGATCTACCCTTAAAAAAAACATACGCTTTTAATTTGGCGCCATCCTTAAGAAACTTTTCTGCATGTTTCTTTTTAAATTCATAATCATGGTCATCGGTATTGGGACCAAATCTTATCTCTTTAACAACTACCTTTGAAGCTTTCGCTTTCATGGCTTTGTCTCTTTTTTTCTGCTCGTATAAAAACTTCTTATAGTCAATTATTTTACAAACAGGAGGTTTCGCTTTAGGAGAAATTTCAACCAAGTCCAACTCTAATTCCTTGGATATATCCAAGGCTTTGCGAATTGGGTATACACCAACCTCTACATTATCACCTACCAACCTTACTTCAGGAGCAAGTATTTTTTCATTTATATTGTGAGGGTTTTTGTTTTCCCTTCTAGGTTGAGGCCTAAATCTTTTACGTATTGCTATGACTTATTATTTTTAGTTAAACTTATTAGTTTTAAAACGACTTTAAGGTACTATTTATTTCCGTATCGACCAAGTCTGTGAACTGTTCTATAGAGATAGCGCCTAAATCCTCACCGCCATGTCTTCGGACGGAAATTGTATTCTCATTTTCATCATTTTCACCTACAATCAACATAAACGGAAGTTTATTCATTTCTGCCTCCCGTATTTTCTTGCCAACTGTCTCGCTCCTATTATCAATAAGGGCGCGAATTTCGTTATTTTCTAGGGATTTTAAAACTTTTTCAGCATATTTTTCATGTTTCTCGCTGACTGGTAATATAATAGCCTGTTCTGGAATCAACCAAAGCGGAAAATTACCGCCGGTATGTTCCAGTAACAGGGCAATGAAACGTTCCATACTTCCAAAAGGTGCCCTGTGTATCATAATAGGTCTGTGGAGTTCATTGTCACTTCCTTTGTAGGTTAGGTCAAATCGTTCAGGTAGGGTGTAATCAACTTGGATAGTACCCAATTGCCATTGTCTGCCCAAGGCATCTTTCACCATGAAATCTAATTTTGGACCATAAAATGCCGCCTCTCCTTCCTCAATGATAAAATCAAGTCCCTTTTCTTTCGCAGCATTAATAATTGCATTTTCAGCTTTTTCCCAGTTTTCCTTTGTTCCAATATATTTATCTGGATTTTCTGGATCGCGAACGGATACCTGGGCTGTAAAGTTTTCAAAACCTAAGGATCCCAATACGTACAAAGAAAGGTCTATTACATTTTTAAACTCTTGGTCTACCTGGTCTGGCGTGCAAAAAATATGGGCGTCATCCTGGGTAAATCCCCTTACCCTAGTAAGACCGTGAAGTTCTCCGCTCTGTTCGTACCTATACACCGTTCCAAATTCTGCATATCTTTTGGGCAGCTCTCTGTAACTAAAAGGTTTTGCGTTGTATATCTCACAGTGATGAGGACAGTTCATTGGTTTTAATAAGAATTCTTCGTCTTCCTTAGGCGTTTTAATAGGCTGAAAGCTATCAGCACCGTATTTCTCATAATGTCCAGATGTCACATAAAGTTCTTTTTGACCTATATGTGGTGTAACAACCATTTCATAACCGGCTTTTTTCTGTGCTTTTTTAAGAAAATCCTCCAAACGCTCTCGTAAAGCTGCTCCTTTTGGGAGCCACAAGGGAAGGCATTGACATACCTTTTGGGAAAAAGTGAACAACTCTAGTTCTTTACCCAACTTTCTATGATCTCTTTTCTTGGCTTCTTCCAAAAGCTCAAGATATTCCGTGAGTTCTTTTTGTTTTGGGAAAGAAATTCCATAGACTCTTGTAAGTTGAGGGTTGTTTTCATTACCTCGCCAATAAGCCCCGGCAACACTAAGAATTTTTATGGCTTTTACAATTCCCGTATTAGGTATATGTCCTCCACGGCATAAATCCGTAAAGGTGTCGTGGTCGCAAAATGTAATAGTACCGTCTTCTAAGTTTTCAATAAGTTCAACTTTGTATTCATTACCCTGGCTTTCGTAAAACTCCAATGCGTCCGCCTTGGAAACCGACCGCATTTTATAGTCATGTTTTCCACGAGCTATTTCAATGGCTTTTTGTTCAATTTTCTGAAAATCTTTTTCGGAAATACTGCCTTCCGGTAAATCTACGTCATAATAAAATCCATTGTCGATCGCGGGACCAATCGTAAGTTTCACTCCTGGGTAAAGTTCTTCCAATGCCTGCGCAACAATATGAGAGGTGGAGTGCCAAAATGCAGTTTTTCCAGCTGCATCGTTCCATGTGTAAAGTACTAGTGACCCATCAATATGTAAAGGGGTTGATGTTTCAACAATAGTGTTGTTGAACCTTGCAGAGATAACGTTCCTTGCTAAGCTCTCACTAATGCTCTTAGCCACAACCATGGGTGTTGTGCCTTTTTCAAATTCTTTAACGGAGCCATCCGGCAATGTGATTTTAATCATTATCTTGTTTGTATATAAGGTTGGCAAAGATAATATCTAGTATTCATGCCTGCAATATAATATATGTATGTTTTGGGCTTTCCTGCATTGTTACAAAGGAACGCGCAACGCATT
>JBARUM010000037.1:0-6554 GCA_049645725.1 Maribacter sp. | reverse complement strand
TATGAGTCATGCACACCCAACCTACGCAGAGGCTGTGAAGGAAGCAGCGCTAGC
This sequence comes from Maribacter sp., assembly GCA_049645725.1. Classification (GTDB taxonomy): domain Bacteria; phylum Bacteroidota; class Bacteroidia; order Flavobacteriales; family Flavobacteriaceae; genus Maribacter. Next base: position 6,500 of record JBARUM010000037.1, on the reverse strand, counting down.
GGCAACCGAGGATAGGGCATTGCATATTTAATTAATTTTAAGTTCAATGGATAGATTTAGTTCTTTCAAGTTGTTTCTGGGAATTTGTGTTCTATTACTTGGGCTTTCGTGTAGTAAGGATAGCGAAAATCCTGTTTTTAAAGAGGATGTTTTAACGGTAGAAGAGGAATTGTTTTTAGAGGAATATGAATATGTAACTTTTAAACTAGACCCAAATTCAAGTGGGGCTCCACTTAGTGAAAAATGGGAAGTGGATATAAAGATTTTTTTAGACGGCGAAATCTCACCAGAGTATAGGGCAGAGGTTGGAGCTGCTATTTTAAACTACAATGAGTTTTTCAAAAATGGCATTTCCTGTGTCTTGGTAGATACCGTTTCTGAATCTAATGTCCGGCTAGTTCTTGGTGAAAAAGAGGCTGTAGAAATGCTTTGGCCAGATATGTACGGTATTATCGATGAAGGTAATTTTATTGGCTACGCACTGTATAACTATAACGGTAACTACAACATTATTAATGGTCGTATTTGGGTGAGTAACACGGGAATACCAATTTTTACTCATGAACTTGGTCATGTATTAGGTTTGGGACACGCTAGTAGCACCTTTTGTGATTCAAATACTACTGATACAAAAAGCTTTATGTGTTCCTCTTTGTCAAATGGATTTTCAGATTTTGATAAAGGAATTTTAAGAACGCTCTACCACCCAAGCGTGGAGGTGGGTAAAAGCTTCCAAGGACTTAGGCCTGTCATAGAGGATTTACTTTTGTCGAACAAAATAGTATTATAGTTCTCAAGAGATTTAGTACAATAGGATTATTTTATGCTTAATCTATTTTGATAACTAATGTATCAACTTTGTTTTTGGAAAAGCTGCTTTATAACCAAACCAAAAAGCATTGTGACTTGGAAAACGTCTGAGTTCCTTCCCATTTTCACTAATCATCCGTTCTTCCTGTAACTTCCATTTTTTACCAGTACTATCATATACAATATTGTCTCTGTCGTATGTATTGAACTTTAAATCCTTTGTGAAATAAACGCGGTGAGCTCCACTCTTATCGGTAAACACCGTAAACGGGATTTCTGCAATTTTAGAATTATAAACCGGGTTTTTTTGTAAAAATTTACTGGAAATGGCAATGTTATCAGGCGATACTTTCGGTAGTCTAATGGATAAGATTTCATCTTTGTTCTTTAAAGAGGAATCTATTTTGGGAATGGTAAACATTAAATCATCCGTAGAAAAGTAATTTTGATAAGCTACACCTTCCCCATAATCTCTTCTATGTCCCGTATTCAATGATAAAACCGAAGTTTCTGGATGTCTTTTTTTCCATTCGCCCCATGTGGTGGTTACAACACTTAAATATTCCAATTGAATTCCTTTACCTACCAAGGGGCCTATTACGGGTTCTCCTTCCAAAGTACTCCATAGGGACTGTGTTGACTTATCATACATCAGCTTGTTGGACCGGTATAAAAATCCGCTAGTACCTAATTGATAGTTTACACCTTCCTGTTCGGTCTTATAGAGAATAACAGTACCGCATAATGTACAATATACCCCAGCTACAGGAACATCTCCAACGGTGTCCACAAACATTTCATGCCACGCCAATATTCTTTTGGGGTAGGCTCTTGCATCTCCGTTTACCTTTATTCCAAACACAACATTATCATCCTTGAGATAGTTGGCGTCGGCAGCCGTAATCATTTCGGGATTTCTTAATGGGGGTATACCGTCCTGTAACACACCGCCCCAACGAACTTCATCTAAACGTATGTTGCTTTCATCCTGTCTATCGTAGAAATAGGTATAGAATTTTGAATCTATGGATTCATGTAGTTTCGCCTTGAATTTAAAGTAATCGGTTGGATAAGTAGCTTCTTTGTTCCAAATGTATTGAAACCATGAATCATAATTTATATCTAATGGTTGTCCTGTCTTTTTTGAAAAAAGAGAAGTAATCGCTGCTCTATGTTCCGAGCTATTTGAAAAATAAATTGTTTCTAAAAGTAGAATTTCATATCCTTCTTTCCAGTTACCATCTATCTTATCCAGTAGTTTTTTAAACTGTTTTTTATCCTTTGTTATTACCAGTTGTAAAAAATCATCTACTGTAATTTTATCTGGAGGGATGGAATAATCAATATTATCCGTAAGAAAGGATTTTTCGGAAGTTTTTGAATAAAGTATTAGGCATGTTATACTAGCTGAAAAAAATAATACTGCAAACCAACGCGTAAAAGACAACATATTCAATTTTTATTGAATACGTCGTATAAGTAAAACCACACTTTCAGTTTAACGGGAATTTAACCTGGCATAAAGGACGATTATTTGACAGATATTCCTATTTAATTCTTATGTGAGCCATCACAATAAGGAGGGTTACTTGTTTGCTTACAAGTACATAAATATGCTTTTTTGTCCTCTTCAACGCTAAAACCTAGTGATGGAGGTTTGTTATGAGCCCTGTGCGCACCGTCGCAAAATGGTTGATTTTCGCTATGGCTACAGGTACACCAAGCATAACGTTTGTCCTTTTGCAAATCAACGGCAATGGGAGAATATTCTTTCTTGTTCATAATTATATTTTTTCACCAATTTAGTGGAAAGAAGGGAATATTACGTAGACGTCAGTTAATTTTTAACCAATCCAAATAACCTAAGCAACCAAACGGAAATGATTTTTAGTATGGACATACTAACCAAAAGAAAACGTTCAAAGCTAAGTCTGGCAAATGAAATCATACCTACAATGCGCTCTTTTATTTTGGACTTATGCGTTTCATATCTTAGGGAGAAATAGGAACAACTAATTATGAAAACAATGGCTCCAAGAACTGCTAGCCAAGGATTTAAAGAGTGGTTGAAGAACCCATAAAGACCAAGACCTGTGAACGTTCCGTATAGGATTATAAAATGAATTACATAAATAGACAATGTACTTTGCCCAAGTTTTAAGAGGGTAGAATTGGTCAAAAATTTACGCAAAAGCATAAAAATCGAAAACACGATTAGTACGTCTCCCAATCGTATAAACAGGTAGTTATTGAAAAAGATATCTGCGAACAATTGAATATTTGTCACCCCCGACAATGACAAAAAGAAATCTGAAGAATAAAAAATAAGGGTAGCTCCTAAAATTAAGAATAGTGCAATAGCCCTAGAATATAAATGTTTGTGGTTTTTGAATTTTACGAATAGAACAGAAACAAAACTACCAAAGGTAGCATAACCAAACCAAGGTAATATCGTAAAAACAGAGCCATTTGCCTTTGTGAAATAATTAGCAATGCCCTGTGGCAACAGCTGAAAATTCGCTTGCCTATACATAGGTTCAAAAACAAAAAGCAACATGGTAATACTAATCAGAACAAATGGGAAAAACCATTTTTTATTATTAGCGGTTAACACATAAATTCCAATGATTCCTAAAATTGAAAGGCCAATACAATGCAATACGTCCACTAAATAAAAAGAACTATAAATTTCACCTTCGAATAAACCAAAAATATTAAGGCGCAGCACGTAGCCAATGATTAGAAGCTCAAAACCCCGTTTAATCCCCTTTTTGACCCTTGGATTATCCCAACCATTTTCTGGAACTCGTATTAGTAAATATGTGAAAATAAATCCGGATACGGTAAAGAAAACAGGAGCGGTTATACCTCGGAAATACTTCCATATATTAAAAAGTATATTGGAATTATCACGAAAGGCATTATCAAGCAAACCATCTATAAAATGCCCTTGCAGCATCATTAAGATAGCCCATGCCCTTATGGCATCAATAAAATAAAGCCGTGCTTTGTTGTTGCTCATTACGATTTGCTTACCCTATATACTTAATTAACAGCAGTTTTGGATGTTTTGCGGGGCAAAATTATACAAAAAACTGGCAACTCAATAGGATTTGAGGTATTTTCGTATTTCAAAAATAAAAGATTGTATTTATGCAATATGTACTGGGTTTTGCAGGTAGTAATTCTTCAACTTCAATTAATTATAAATTAGTTCGTTATACCACATCTTTAATTAAGGATTATGAACTACGGTTAATGGACATGTCTAACTGTCCTTTTCCTATGTATAGTGAGGACTATGAGAAGGAAAAAGGTTTCTCCAACTCATTGATTGAGTTTAAGAACGATATTCAGAACTCTGCTGGTATTGTAATTTCGGTAAACGAACATAACAGCAATCCCTCCGCTTATTTTAAAAACTTAATAGATTGGCTTTCTAGATTGGATAAAAACTGTTTTAAGAACAAGAAGGTTTTGCTAATGGCCACTTCAGGAGGAAAACGTGGCGCTCAAAGTTCCTTGGAAGTTTCAAAGAATATATTGGAACGTTTCGGAGCTAATATTACCTTTTCTTTTTCCTTACCGGGATTTCATGATAATTTTGATATGGATAAGGGCATTCTGGACCAGGAATTGAAACTACGGCATAAAGCTGCGCTTTCCTCTTTTCTGGATTCAATTGCTTAGTTTTTGAGAAAAACCAAGACTTTTACCGTAGACAATAGTAAGGATTTTAAAGAGTCTCTACTTGCTTGGGCACAACAGTATGATGAAGTTGTTTGGTTGGATAGCAATGATCATAGAGACATCTATAGTTCCTTTGATGCTTTGTTGGCTGTTGAAGGTCTAACAGCCCTTACTACGGACTATCAAAATGCTTTTAACGATTTGGCAGAATACCAATCTCAGGTGCAAGATTGGATCTTTGGTTATCTTTCCTATGATTTAAAAAATGATGTGGAACAACTAGTTTCTAGTAATTTTGATGGTCTTCAATTCCCCGAATTATATTTTTTTCAGCCTAAAAAAATCATTGCCGTAAACGGAAATAAAATAGATTTCATGTATTTGAATATGGTTTCTGATGAGTTAGAACTAGATTTTGATACCATTAGCCAGAAGAAATTAAATTTGGATAAGACCAATATTTCTCAGGAAGATATCAGAATACGAATGCGGATTTTTAAAGATGAATACTTTAGAAAGGTTGGTCAAATGTTAAACCATATACAAAAAGGCGATATTTACGAAGCTAATTTTTGTCAAGAATTTTACTCCGAGAACAGCACCATAAACCCCTTAGAGACTTTTAAAAAATTAAATTTGATTTCTGAGGCTCCATTTTCCACATTCGTTAAGCTATTTGATAAATACTTGTGTTCCGCAAGTCCTGAGCGCTATTTAAAGAAAACAGGGGGTAAAGTTATTTCCCAACCGATTAAAGGTACGGCCGCTCGCAGTAAATCAACCACCGAGGACATTCAACTCATATCCAGATTGGAGAAAGATGAAAAGGAACGTTCAGAAAACATTATGATTGTGGATTTGGTTAGAAACGATCTTTCTAAGAGCGCAGATAAAGGTACTGTAATGGTAGAGGAGCTATGTAAAGTGTATTCTTTTAAACAAGTACACCAGATGATTTCAACGATTTCTGCTTCTATAGACCAAAATAAAAATCCCGTAGAGCTAATTAAAGAAACTTTTCCAATGGGCAGTATGACAGGTGCTCCAAAAATTTCTGCCATGAAAATTATTGAAGTATTGGAATCCTTTAAGCGTGGCCTCTATAGCGGTTCCGTAGGTTATTTTACACCAGATTCAGATTTTGATTTCAACGTGGTTATTAGAAGCATTATGTATAATGAATCAAAAAAGTATATCTCCTATTCCGTAGGAAGTGCAATTACTGCTAAATCTAGTCCTGTAAAGGAATATGAAGAATGCCTTTTAAAGGCTAAGGCTATGCGAGAAGTTTTAGAGGGATAGTAAATACCTGATTGTCCAAGGTTTAAACTTTGAGTACTTTTGCCACATGCGAAGGCATTTTAAACAACATATTAATTCTGAATTTCCGGAGCTCTTAAGGAGTAAGTTCCTTTTGGCCTGCAGTGGTGGTTTGGATAGTGTTGTTTTGACCCACCTCTGTTATGAAAGTCAAATGAATTTTGCATTGGCGCACTGCAATTTTGGTTTGCGAGGTGCGGATAGTAATGCTGACGAGCTATTTGTTTTGAAATTGGGCAAAGAACTGGAAAGACAGGTTTTTGTCACCCATTTTGATACTTTGGGCTATATGAACCAACATAAAGTTTCTGTTCAAATGGCCGCGAGAGATCTAAGGTACGCATGGTTTAACACAATCCTTCAGGAAAATAATCTGTCAACCCTCGTTACCGCTCACCATGCAGATGATGATTTAGAAACTTTTTTAATAAATCTTTCCAGAGGAACAGGTATTAATGGTTTATCAGGAATTCCGGCAAAAACAGCCACACTCCGTAGACCACTATTAGCATTCTCACGGGAACAGCTTCTGGCATATGCAAATTTGAATCATTTACAATGGCGCGAGGATAAGTCGAATAAGGACCCAAAATACCTTCGCAATAAAATCCGTTCAGAAATTATTCCAACTTTAAAGGAATTACATCCTACTTTTCTTGAAAACTTTAAGAATACACAAT
>JBARUM010000036.1:0-4633 GCA_049645725.1 Maribacter sp. | reverse complement strand
TATTTTCTGAATTAGTCAAGCTAGAGGCCCTTATACCAGTAAGGGCTTCGTTGATTAAAATAAAATAGGGAGTATAAACTGAAAGAGCCCAACCAATAGAATTACGGCAAGAATGTTTAAAATAACCCCTGCTTTTGCCATTTCACTGACCTTTATGTAACCACTTGCAAAAACTATGGCGTTGGGAGGTGTTGCCATAGGAAGCATAAATGCGCAGCTACTGGCCATGGTTATCGGAATCAACAAATACACTATAGGTAGTCCCAGTCCAATTGCTATGCCCGCCACAACAGGTGCCAAAACAGCTACCAAGGCCACATTACTCATTAGCTCTGTCATAAAAAGCATTAGAAAAATAAGTAAGGTTGCGGTTAAGAGCACACTGATATCACTCTCTGCGATTACTCCCGCAACCAAATCTACAATACCGGTTACAGACATGCCTTTTGCCAAGGCCAAACCACCGCCAAAAAGAATTAATATCCCCCATGCCAATTCTTGGGTGTCTTTCCATTCCAAAATAAAATCTCCTTGTTTTAGGTTGAAGGGTATCACAAACAAAGTTATGGCGGCGAACATACTGATCATGGTATCCGATAGACTCAGATTAGGGATAAGGCCATTGATGACGGTTCTAAAAATCCACATGAAAATGGTAACCCCAAAAATAACTAACACCATTTTTTCTTTTCTGCTGGTAGGACCTAATTTTTTAAGCTCCCTTACGATTATTTCCTTGGAAGCGGTAAACTTTAAATCCTTGTCGGGGAACATTAATTTTACAAGAACAAAATAGCATAGCGTAATCATGATTACGGAAAAAGGAAGTCCTATAATCATCCATTTTAAAAAAGAAATCTCAATATTATATTCATTTTCCAGAAGGCCTATAAGTACAGAATTAGGGGGCGTTCCAATAACAGTGGCAATACCGCCTGCATTCGCAGAAAACGCTATCCCCAGCATAACACTTAAAGCAAAATTACGATCTTGTTTTGTAAAGCCGTCAGCATCATTGATGAGCAATTGTATCACCGACATGGCTATAGGCAACATAACCACGGTACTTGCGGTATTGCTGATCCACATACTTAAAACGGCGGTAGCAATCATAAAACCGAGGACAACTTTATTAGGAGTGGTACCGGTAACCTTTATGATAGATAGTGCAATACGCTTATGTAAATTCACTTTTTCCAAAGCCAAAGCCATAACGAATCCTCCGAAGAATAGAAAAACGATAGGACTACCATAATTAGCGCCTACATCTCCCACAGACATAATTTTTAGGAGTGGAAATAATAGCAACGGTAATAGCGCAGTGACCGATATGGAAACAGCTTCTGTAATCCACCAAATAATCATCCAAAGTGCCACGGCAACAACGGCGTCGGCATTTTCACTAATCAGTGCCGTAGGAAGATTTATAAAGACTAGAAAGAGTATAGGTCCCAATACAAGGCCTATTTTACTGCTTAGTGTCATAGTTGATTTAAATTCTGATGTCTAAGCTATGTTTTTTATTTAGTTTCTTAAAGTATCACCTAGGCATTTTACTAGAATAAACCGAATTCAATAGACAATGGAGTCCGTAGGTATTGACGGCAGCTCATAGTTTCCGTAATCTATACTGATTTGCCCGCTGTTTAAACTTGATATGGTTTTAGGCGACACCTTGGTTTTATACAAATAGAGCTTTTTTAAATTTTCAAAATCGGAGAAAACACTTAAATACTTTTGTTCAAAATTGGTAGCGGTAAGGTTGATTGATTTTAAATGTTTTAGGCTTTTGAGTAGTTCCATGTTTTTTCCGCTAATAGCTGTATTATCTAGTTTCAGAACGGTAAGATTAGGAAGTTGTGTTAGTTTTTGAATTATATCGTCGCTTATTTGGGTATTCCCAAAGTCCAATATAGCTATGTTATTGGCAATAGGCAGTAGCCTTTCAAAATCTGCATCTGAAAATGAGGACCTGTTAAGACAGGAAACACTTAAGAATGCTGTGGACTTACTTATGGGGTCTATATGTATCCCTGTTTTTTTAATACGTAAAATACTATCAGTGGCTGCCGGTTCAACTACAATATCAGGATAATCATAAGTTGATTTATTAGGAAAAAAGGAGCTAAACAATTCTTTTTCCAACCCGCTTTCCCTTATGGTTCCGACAAAAGGATGTCCAACATTGATCCAAGCCCCAATTAATCGTATTTCTTCTTTTGGAGGTTGGGTCTTTCCTTCTGGAGGCATGTGGTCCTCATCTGTCAAGAGCAAATTCATTCGCACAAATAAATCGCTTTCAGCGGCATTTTTTGAAATGAGTACTTCCCCGTTCTCACCACCTTTCATAATTCCTTCTTTATCATGCAAAAGCAAGTCTCCTTTTGTTTTTTTTGGATTGTGGCAACTCACACATGAATTGTTCAGAATTGGTTTGACAACATCTTGATAGAGTAATGCTTCTTCCCAATTTTCTTCGGTCAGCAATATTTCTTTTTCTTCGAAAGTTTCAAAACCCAAAGCCGATTTTACCGAATTCGGCAGTGGTTCTATCAAATAATCTTCGCCGCGGGTAATATTTCCCCCTTGATGCCCTGTAAAGGATATTAAAACAAAAAAGAGGATTGAAAGTGCAGCGATGGGCGTCTTGGCCAAGAAAACAACAGCTTTTATCTCCTTTAATTTAGTATACATTAAAAAAGCGAACAATGCAGTGGCGATACCCGACCATAAATGCCATTTGACCGTATCAAAAGCATAACCTTCGCCCAAATATTGTAGATAACCCGTAACACAGGCAAGAACAGCACTAATTCCTCCCCAAAAAAATATTAAGGGAATCACTTTTTGGTATTCTAATTTTTTTCGGTCGTACCACTGTAATATCAAGCCTAAAATAATAAAGCCAATTGGTAAGTGAACGATAAGGGGATGAAGTCTCCCAAGTAATTGCATCAGAACGTCCATTTAGCTTTATTCAATGTTTAAACGTTCTTTTATGGCTTGCATCATATAGGTGTTAGCTTTCCACTGATTGGCCACGGGTACTTGGGTATACGGGAGGGTTGGCATATAATCCGCAGGGCCAAACTCCGTAGTTACGGTATATACATCTTGAGTTTTCCATTTCTTACGAATAACTTTTTCCCAGATGTCTATATGACGGTCAACCGCTTTTTTCCATTCGGGAGCTTCAGGGTCATTTACTTGTGGACTTTCTGCATGACCTACCCGCGCATGAATATGGTAGGAGTTATTTAGGACTTCTTCTAATGCAGTATCTTGCTTTTCCAGTAATGATTCATGAACCACCATCCAATGACTGATATCCAAGGTTATTTTTAACTCAGGAATGGCTTGAATGTACTTTTTGGTATCAGGAAGGTTATAACTAAATCTACCGCGGTGTGTTTCATGATAAATGGGTACATTGTTTTCTTTTGCAATTTTATTGGCCGCGTCAATGAAGCTCTTGTTTTGTTCAAAAGTAAAAAAGTCGTTTCCGGTATGGCAATTAATATAGGCGGGATTCCAGGCAATCAAGGTTTTAAAATGTTCGGTATAGGCTGCTAGGCTTTCCAGAAAGGGAAGTGATTTATTCGTTCCATTTAAAAACCCAACCTTTAAACCATACTTTGCCAAAGCCGCTTTTAATTCGGTTTGACTTTTAGTGTCCGAAGGAAACCAAGTTTCTATTCCATGATAACCGGAAGCTTTGGTTTTTTCGCAAAAGGCATCCCAAGAAATCTCTCTACCCCAGTCTGTCTGAAAGAATTGCAATTGTTTTGTTTGTTGGGAAAAGGAGTTAAGGGTAAAAAAAGAAATAGTTATAATTAAAAATATTCTCATCGTCGGTTTGGTTTTAAGTTCCGCTCTTTGAAAAGAGAAAACCTTATCCGTTTTTATCTCTTATGCTAAGCCAAAATTTCTTTAATTACTTCACCTTCTACATCGGTTAACCTAAAGTTTCTTCCTTGAAATTCATGCGTAAATTCTTCATGGTCAAAGCCAAGCAAATGTAAAATGGTGGCATGCACGTCATGTACGGATACACGACCGTCGATACCGTAGAATCCAATATCATCAGTAATTCCATGGGATGCACCTTTTTTGATGCCGCCGCCCGCCATCCACATGGTAAACGCGTCACCGTGATGGTCACGTCCTTTATAGGCCATTTCAGTATTACCCCTATTTTCCTGCATGGGCGTACGGCCAAATTCTCCACCCCAAACAATGAGGGTGTCATCTAACAGACCTCTTTGTTTTAGGTCTAGGATTAAGGCAGCAATAGGGCGGTCAATTTCACGACATTTATTACGAAGTCCAAGGTCAATAGAACCAGACCTTACATTACCATGTGTATCCCAACCCCAATCGAACAATTGAACAAAACGGACACCATCTTCCACTAATTTACGTGCCAATAGGCAGTTGTTGGCAAAAGACTCCTTACCCGGTTCCACCCCATACATTTGTTTTATGGATTCAGGTTCACTATTAATGTTCATGACCTCGGGAACCGCAATCTGCATGCGATAGGCCATTTCATATTGGTTGATGCGCGCCAATATTTCTGGGTCTGCATACTTGGTATATTCATCTTTGTTAATCTTGTTTATAGCAGTTATAG
>JBARUM010000035.1:0-2063 GCA_049645725.1 Maribacter sp. | reverse complement strand
ATTTTATACTATGGCAAACTTATCACAAGAAGAGTGGGAGGAGCAATTGTCCAAAGATGATAACGCTTTTATTCTGGATGTTAGAACTCCTGAGGAAATTGAAGAAGGATACATCCCTGATTCTAAGAATATTGATATTTATTTAGGTCAAGAGTTTTTGGATGAACTTGAAAAATTGGATAAATCCAAAAATTATTATGTGTATTGTAGGTCTGGCAATAGAAGTGGACAAGCCTGTGCCATTATGAATAGCATAGGTATAGCTAAAACCTATAACCTTGAAGGCGGATTTATGAATTGGGAGGGCGATGTTGCTGAATAAATTTATGAATATAAATTACTACCCGCTTTAGAGCGGGTTTTTTATTTTTAGGCCATGAGGGAAGACTTACTACATTTTATCTGGAAGTATCAGAAATTCCCGACTGTAAAACTGAAAACAGTAAACGATGATTCTGTTACGATTGAGACGGTTGGAACACATAATAACTTGGCGGGGCCGGATTTCTTTAATGCAAGACTTAAAATTGGAAATCAACTTTGGGCCGGGAATGTGGAGATTCATATTAATTCCTCTGATTGGTACGCACATAAACATGAGAAGGATGAAAATTATGACAATGTCATATTACATGTAGTTTGGGAGGATGATATTATGGTCTTTAGACCCGACGGGTCGGTTATACCCACCTTGGAGCTCAAGAACTATATAGATAAGAGTTTGTTAGAAACGTATAGTAAATTATTTAAAGAAAAAAAAGATACCTTTATCAACTGTGGAAAGGACATTAAATTGGTTTCGACCTTTTTATGGGAGAACTGGATAGAGAGACTCTATTTTGAAAGACTAGAGCAAAAATCAGAAATTATTCTCGGGCTTTTAAAAGCTTCTCAAAATGATTGGGAAAAAGTGTTATTTATTCTTCTTTTAAAGAATTTTGGTTCTAAAATAAATGGAGATACATTTTTTCATTTGGGCAATAATCTCGATTTTTCTTTAATTCGGAAACTCAGCGGTAATCCTCTTAAGATGGAGAGTCTTTTGTTGGGGCAGGCTAAGCTTTTAGAATCCGATGAAATAGTGGATTCCCATTTCTTACTATTAAAAGAAGAATATGCTTTTCTTAAGCATAAACATTGCTTGGAGGAATCCGCTGTAGGACCCCCTTCTTTTTTTAAGCTTAGACCTCCTAATTTTCCCACAATCCGTTTATCTCAAATATCGGCTTTGTATGCCGCCAATTCCAGAATGTTTCATCAACTAATAGAATCTGAAAGTATTGATTATAAGGAAATTTTTGACATAGAGATAAACTCATATTGGGATGACCATTATACTTTTGGTAAGCTTTCCAAAAAACGTCCAAAATCTATTTCTAAAAAGTTCTTGGATTTATTAATCATAAATACCATTCTACCATTAAAATTCTGTTACTTAAAGTATAAGGGTTTGCCGATAGATGAATCGTTTTTTGAAACCATAAAAGTAATTGATAGCGAAAAAAATAGCATTATTCAAAACTATGAAGATTTTGGTATTTTAGTTAAAAGTGCAAAAGAAAGTCAAGCATTACTTCAATTATACAGTAATTATTGTACCAAGAACAAGTGCTTACAATGTGCAGTTGGTTCTGAATTATTGAATTTAAAACCCTAATTTTATCATATGAGCATATTCTACGACTTATTACACTACTTGCAAAAAAGAGGTTTTGAGGTTTGTGGAAGAATTGCCGAAAGACTCGGTATAAGGGCAAGGGTTGTTCGTACTTCTTTTATTTACCTCACTTTTGTCACCTTGGGTTTTGGTTTCGCGCTATATCTTTTTCTTGCATTTTGGTTGAAAATAAAGGATTTGATTTACACAAAAAGAACTTCTGTATTTGATCTATAGCCATGATAAAGCTTTTTCGATCTAAAATATATTTGGCCTTGTTCCTAGTACTAATAGTTTTAGTATTTGGGGTAATGGGATATCGGTTTATTTCAAACTATTCTTGGATTGATGCTTTTTACATGACCATTATCACGGTAACTACCGTAGGTTTCTCTGAAGTAAGACC
>JBARUM010000034.1:0-1921 GCA_049645725.1 Maribacter sp. | reverse complement strand
ATTAAGACGTTGCTCGGTAAGCCTAATACTACTTACATCTTGTAAAATTCCATAAAATCTTGTTGGCACTCCAGATATACTTTCTACTTTACCAGTAATTTTAGCCCAAATAGTATTCCCTTTTGCCGTAAGCATTTCTACATCCATATCTACAACAGCACCATAATCAATTGCATTTTGAATAGCAATTTTAGCAGCTTGTTTATCTTCATCAAATTTAAAAAATTCTAATGCACCGTCTACTGTTGGTTTAAAATCATCTGTAACTTCATAGATTTTATAAGCCATCTTATTCCATAAAAGCTCTTGAGTAGAAAGGTTTATTTCCCATGTTGAAATACGTGCAATTTCGCTCGTATCATTTAAAATGGATTCAACACGTTTTTTCTCAAGTTCCTTTTCTTTTTGGTCTGTAATATCACCAGTATGCATAAGTAAGCCACCTATTTCACCATCCAAATTATACCATGGTCGTACATCCCAATAAATCCATTGAATAGAACCATCAGCACGAGGAAATGGTGCCTCCTCACATATGTTAACCGCTCCTTTTAGACATTCCTGGTGGTCTTTTTTCCAATCATCACCAATCTCTGGAAAAATGTCGTAATGACAATGCCCAACTACATCTTCATGCGTTAATTTATAATCTTTTAACCACCGTTTAGACACTGCTAAATACACCATATTGGTATCTAACATAGCTATAGCCGTTGGCGTTTGTTCAATAAATATTTGGTGATGCTTTTCCAAAAGCTGGGGATTATTACGGTAATGACTCAATTTATTAATTTTAACAAGTATATATGTTAAAAATAGTAATAAAATACTGATAAGTAATGAAATGGGGATATGACCTCCTTTAAAAAGATTTTTGGTATTGAATGGATATGACTTAAAAATAAGTCAAAAAGGTAAAAAGGCAACTGCCTAGATATTAAGGACAGCTCTTATAGTTTTGAGTTTTTTACTTCTGACTTAGAAGGAACTTATGAGTTTATTTTAAACGGTTTCAAGAATTACCAGAAGGAAAATACGATGTTCAGTTTCCACTTAAATTACTAAGATGAATTTAAGCTATTCTAAGGTATATTAGTAATATTTACTTCAATAAACTTGCAAAATTATACGAGGCATTTACAAGATTTTCCCTGCTATTATTCATCGCTTCTTTTAATGTAGAAATACCTCTTACTATGGAAGAAACATAGGCTAGTCCGAATTTTTTCTGTTGTGCGACGGTTATACTTACCGAGCCACACAATGCTGCAACAGGTATATTTCTAGAAGCTGCCGAAGTAACTACGCCGTCAATAGTCTTACCAGAAAGTGTTTGTTCGTCTAGCTGACCTTCACCTGTTATAATCCAGTCGGCTCCTTTAATGACGTTATCAAAATCTGCTAGTTCTTTTACTAAGCTATTACCTGATATTAATTCGCCATTTAGAAAAACAAGTGCGCCACCGCCAACACCGCCAGCTGCACCAGCGCCACTTATTTTCTGTAAATCTATTTTATAACGACTTTTAATTATTTCTGCAAAATTGCACAAACCTTGATTCAGAAATATAATCTCATTTTCAGAAGCGCCTTTCTGTGCCCCATAAATATAAGCGGCACCTTGTAACCCGTAAAACGGATTGGTAACATCGCAAGCCACTTTAACCTTTACTGAATTAAGTCTTTTGTGCTTATTGGAATCGTCTATTGATTTCACCTTTGACAGATTTTTACCGATAGTACTCAATTCTTGTCCATCTTCATCTAAAAAACGATACCCCAAAGCATTTGCCATGCCCATACCTCCATCGTTTGTTGCACTACCACCAATACCCAAAATTATTTCTGTAGCTCCTTTCTCTAATGCATCATAAATTAATTCACCTGTACCAGATGTGGTGGTTTCCATACAATTAAACTC
>JBARUM010000033.1:0-26295 GCA_049645725.1 Maribacter sp. | reverse complement strand
ATTGAATTGATAAAAATTTAATACTAATTAACATCACTTCTGAAATTTGCTCTTTAAAAAATTGGAAGTAGATAATTCTTATTGAGCTGTCTTTAAGATTCTTACGATAGAATGTAAGTCATCCAGGTTGTTATAAAAGTGAAAACTAAGTCTTACACCGTTACCACGTTGCGCACAAAGTATATTATTTTCAATTAACTTTTGAAACATACTATTGTTAACCTTTAAATTAAAAATGGTACTATGCTTCTTCCTTTCTATAATATGCTGCGTTAACAAACCCAAGTTGTCAAACTCCTGCCTTGCCTTTAGAGATAACTCTTGATTATGGGCGGTAATTTTATCCATCCCTATCCCCTTCATAAAGTCCAGGGAGAACTTTAAGCTACCGAAGTTGAGACAGGATAAATGACCAGGTTCAAACTTTTTGGCAAACCTTATGGTTTCTCTTTTTTCAAAATTTCCATCTGCAGCATTAAAACCGATTGTGTTTAGCGTGAAGCCATCTTTTGCCTGATCTGAAAAAAGCATAAATCCATTACCGTACCCTGCTAATAACCATTTGTATGCACTTGCTCCGAGCACATCAATTCCAGAAGCGTCAAAATCAAATTCTTCCGAACCACAAAACTGCGTACCATCAGCTATGATTATGAGATTGGGGCACTCTTTTTTTAAATCTTTAATAAAATTCAAATCGATTAAAAAACCATCTAACCACTGTACCAGGCTCAAAGCTAGTACATCAATATTTTTTGAAAGCACCATCTCCCTGATTTGATGCTCAACCTCTGAGCCAATCTTAAGATAGGAGATATCAAAATTCCTATTTTCAAATGACCAGTTTACAGATGGATAGTCATTTTCCAACAATAAAATGTTCTTTCGCGAATCCAGACCTTCCAACAATATATTTAGACCGGTTGAAAAATTATTAACCAAGGCTACATTTTCTTTTTTACAATTGAAGAAAGTGCCAATGGTCTTGCGTGTATCCGTTATAATTTTTAAAGACCTTTCCCGCATATCACTGCCATGTAATAAAAAATCCAAGTCATGTTCTTGCCGCCAATCAATGAGGGAATCATACAAAGGCCCGAATACGGCAGTGTTTGCATAAATACTTTTTCGCAAAACAGGAAACTCCTTTCTTATTTTATCCATTGTTTAATCGTTGAAATACAATTCCTTTATCTTTGATATAAAGATAGCTATTGTCCTATTTTATTGGCGTACTTTTTGCTATTCAGTTTCATATAATCAATAGAAGTAGTGAATAATATTACCATGATAGCCGCAGCCTCGGAAAATGATGCCTTAGGAAAGGATAATGATTTGCTATGGCATCTTCCGGACGATTTTAAAAGATTTAAACTATTAACTACCGGACATAAAATTATAATGGGACGTAAGACCTTTGAAAGTTTTCCCAAGCCCTTACCCAATCGTGTGCATATTATCATAACTAGGGATAAAAATTATTCTGTCAACTTTAATAACTGTATCATAGTGCACTCCTTGGAAGCTGCATTAAAAATAGTTTCAGAAGAACACGCTTTTATCATCGGGGGAGGCGAAATTTACAAACAGGCGGAGGCTTTCGCGGACATAATAGAACTTACCCGGATACATGAAAGTTTTGAAGCGGATACCTTTTTTCCTGAAATTGATACTAGAATTTGGAGTCTAGTGAAGGAAGAATACCACCCTAAAGATGAAAAACACAAATATGCTTTTAGTTATTTGACCTATACCCGAAGAAGGCTGGCCTAAAAATCCAAATAATCCACCTTCAAAGGAGCAATGGATTCTTCCAAAAAACGCGCTAATAATTCAGCATCATAATTGGTATAAAACTGATGCTTTCCGTCCATCTTCGCATTATTTAAAATATCATGTTGCTCTAATATAGATTTAACCTGTCTGGCTACAGCTTCTCCCGAGTCGATAATTTTTACATTTTCAGGCAATAGTTCTTCTAATAATGGTATCAAGTACGGATAATGCGTACATCCTAATACTAGATAATCTATCCCCTTAGCCAACATTGGCTCCAAATACTTTTCTAAAAGCGCACGGGTAGCAGTACTCACCAAAGAACCTTGTTCCACAAGTTCTACTAATCCTTTACCCTGCTGTTCTATAATTTCAATTCCCTCGGCGTGGTTTTGTGAAGTACTATGGAATAAGCTACTGGTCAAGGTACCTTTAGTGGCCAAAACACCTACTGTTCTAGATTTTGACTTTAGCGCCGCGGGTTTTATTGCGGGTTCTATACCTATAAAGGGAACTTTATAGGTCTCCCGTAAGTAATCTATTGCATTAGTGGTTGCCGTATTACAGGCTACAACAATCAATTTGCATTTACGATTTAAGAGAAACTCGGTATTTTTAATACTCAACTTTAGAATTTCCTCTTTAGTCTTTTCACCATAAGGGGCATTCTTACTATCAGCTAAATATATAGTTTCTTCTTTTGGTAAAAGGCTTTGAATTTCCTTCCAAATTGAAGTTCCTCCAATTCCGGAATCAAAAACACCAATGGGAAGTTTACTCATAACTTAATTTATTCCAATACTTCGGAAATAGGTTGACCCGTAACACCGCTTGGAAAAGAAATGCCTAGCAATACTGAAATAGTAGGTGCAATATCAGGAATTTCCGTCCTTTTTGTGGTACTTCCCGGTTTTATCCCTTTCCCATAAAACAATAGCGGAACGTGCGTATCATAAACCTGCGGTGAGCCGTGGGTAGAACCCGTGACAGGGTAACTTATTGTTCCCGGTTTTAGCACAACTAATACGTCACCAGAACGTTTTTGGTTATAACCATTTTGCAAAACATAAGGAATTCCCGTACTATAATTATTCTGCCACATTTGATGGCCTGTGTAAACCCTATCCACAAAGTCATAACTAAGGTATTCCTTAGCTATATCTTCTTGGACATCTTCTAGTTTTAAATCCAAATTCTTAATTATTTTATGGTCTAGAAAAATCTGTAGATTAGAGAAATTCCTGACAATTTCTTCAGTACCGTACTTGTATTTCAAAAAATCCGAGAATCTGGATTTGGTGGTATTGTAATCTACATAACCAGCAGGTATTTTAGAATCCCTTAGGTAGGCAGCCACGTCTATCGCTCCATGATCTGCTGTCAAAAATACCGTATACTCATCCTTACCTACATTTTTATCCAACGCTTTAAACAAACGAGCTAAATCTTCATCCAATCTTAAATAAGTATCTTGGACCTCTTTGGAGTTTACTCCGAATTTGTGGCCTACATAATCCGTGCTGGAAAAGCTAATCGCCAAAAAGTCGGTTATAAGATCCTTACCTAAATTTTCTTGTTTAATAGCTTCAATGGCAAAATCAGCAGTAATGCTGTTTCCATAGGGAGTTGCTTTTATAAATTCAAAATCTTTTGTTTTGTCAAGTAGGTTTGGGGTACTATGCGGAAACGTTGGAGTTACTTCATCCTGAAACAAGCCCTCATATGAATTATTGTCCGATCCACTTTCTAAATAAGTATTTATGTCCTTTAACGTTGGCCAAGCCTTTTTATACGATTGTGCCGTTCCTGATGAATTAAAATCACTCACCCATTTCGGAAGCTGATCCATATAATAGGTGCTGGTAATCCACTTTCCTTCATTCTCCCCTTGAAACCAATATGCCGCATTAGCAGTATGCCCGCCAGGAAGAACAGCTCCTCTATCCTTAAGTGCAATAGCTATAGTTTTACCCCTCATTTGCGTATGCAATCGCAACTCGTCCGTTATCGTAGTAACCGTCATACGATGCGGTGACATTTTTCCAGCATCTGAAGTTGTTCCAACGGAGTTATAGGTAGCATCAGAAGCACAATATACTTCAACGTCATTTTCCTTATCATACCAATTGTTACCTATAACACCATGAGTAGCAGGTGTAGTTCCGGTGTATATAGAGGTATGTCCGGGACCTGTACTAGTGGGGGCATAATTAAAATGATTGTTCTTACAATTAAATCCCTCGTTAATCATTCGTTTAAAACCATCATCTCCGAAGTGTGAATAAAATCTGGTCAAATAATCATATCGCATTTGGTCTACAACAATACCTATCACAAGTTTTGGTGTTGTCTTAAGCATTACTTCTCCAGTCTTATCCTTTTTTTGAGAGCTTGCAGAAAAAGCTATCAATAGTCCTAAAATAAGGGGGTAAAAAGAAAAGAGAGTTCTAATTTTCATACGTGATTTCTTAGTCTGGCAAAAATAAATAAAATCCTCCTTAAAAGTTTAAATGAGGGTTAATTCCACTCCTTTATTGTTATTTTTACGCTAAGAAATCTATTTTAACACATGAATTATTTAGCGTCTATTGGAAGCTATTCGATTATGGTCCGGGAGGTTTTTAAAAAACCGACGAAATGGAGAATAATGAAATCGCTGATTTTAAAGGAAATAGATGAGCTTATTTATGGTTCTTTAGGAATTATTGTTTTTATATCTTTCTTTATTGGTGCCGTGGTTGCCATACAAACCGCATTGAACCTAACGAGTCCTATAATTCCTAGAAGTCTTATCGGTTTCGCAACGAGACAATCTGTAATACTAGAATTTGCACCAACCTTTGTATCCATTATCATGGCAGGAAAAGTTGGCTCCTACATTACCTCCAGTATTGGTACTATGCGCGTAACTGAACAAATTGATGCTTTAGAGGTAATGGGTGTTAATTCCTTGAATTATCTGGTTTTTCCAAAAATTATTGCCATGCTGTTCTATCCCTTTGCCATTGCAATTTCTATGTACGTTGGAATTTTTGGAGGTTGGTTAGCAGGGGTATTCGGTGGATTTTTAACCAGTGCTGACTTTGTGAACGGGCTGCAATCCGAGTTTGTCCCCTTTCATATTGCTTACGCCTTCATAAAAACCTTATTGTTTGCATTTGTCATCGCCACTATACCCTCTTTTCACGGTTATTATATGAAAGGTGGGGCACTGGAAGTAGGTAAAGCGAGTACTACTTCCTTCGTTTGGACTAGTGTAGTAATCATTATCTTAAATTATTTACTCACACAACTCCTTCTAGGCTAATGATTGAAGTAGAAAATATACATAAATCTTTCGGTGAAGCCCATGTGCTTAAAGGCGTAAGCGTTAGTCTTGAAAAAGGGAAGACCAATTTGATAATAGGCCAGAGCGGATCGGGAAAAACCGTATTTCTCAAATGCCTTTTGGGACTCTTTACACCCGAAAAAGGAAGTATTGTCTACGATGGCAAAAGATATTCCGAACTTACGGATAATGAAAAGCGCGATTTACGCCAGGAAATGGGAATGGTCTTTCAAGGAAGTGCTCTTTTTGATAGCATGACCGTTGAGGGTAATGTGCGTTTTCCTCTGGATATGTTTACAAAACAATCCAAATCTGAAATGGAGGATAGGGTGAATACAGTACTAAAACGTGTAAACCTGATTGATGCACATCATAAATACCCCTCGGAAATCTCAGGAGGTATGCAAAAGCGCGTAGCTATTGCGCGTGCTATAGTAATGAATCCCAAATATCTATTTTGTGATGAACCTAACTCAGGTCTAGATCCTAAAACTGCCATATTAATAGACAACCTCATAAAAGAAATTACTGAAGAATATGACATCACCACCGTCATTAACACTCACGATATGAACTCAGTAATGCAGATTGGGGAAAAAATACTTTTTCTGAAAGACGGATTAAAAGAATGGGAAGGAACAAAAAATGAAATTTTCAAAACCGACAATGAAGCGGTCACAAACTTTGTATACTCTTCTGATCTTTTTAAAAAGGTTCGGCAAATGTATATTGAAGAGCGCAACTAATCACTCACCGATTACCTCTTTTATTTGAATATTTTTATTATTTAAACGCAGTTTTAGCCATTCGTGAAGTTTCTTTACATCTTTCTCCGTTTGAAAACGTTTCGCATCTTTCTTCCATGTTATTTCAAATACCGGAATGCTATCCGTCTTTGTAAAATCGGTAGAAATTAAATACGAGTAGCCCAAACGATTAAGGTTTTCGTAATTAGTCTTGGCCTCTAAACTAATTTCCTTAAAAGGTATCTGTCCAAAAGAAGCTTTGTTTAACCTTGTAAGTTCCGACTCTAAAAAAGTTATTTTTTCGTCTTTAGTGGACAACTGATTTTTTTGGGATTCGTATAATTCGTTTACATATTTTAATTGATTAGCCTCAGCGTTTTGCGAACCCTGTATCACTTGCAGTTCACAACCTTTTAATCTATCATTTTCACTCATCCTAGATTTCCAGGTTGCAATCACATTATCAGGAACCATCTCGCTTCCCATAAAAACTACTTCTATCAAAGAATTTTCTCCTGCGTTGTATTCTAAATCTGTAAAGTCCTCCAGAAACCTTCCTTCACCTAAGAACTTGTAGGGCGCTATATTTTCTGAAATAAACTCATTGGCCGCTCTCTTGAAAAGAGATTCCTGAAATACGTTCCAAAAAGTTATTCCAGCCGGTATCATAACTGCAATTGCCAAAACGGATGCCAGACGGGCAATTAACCTTCTCTTTTTGGAATTCACATAACGCACCATGGGAAAACGAAGTAGTTTTATGATAAGGAAAGTCGCCAAGGCTATAAATATGGTATTGATCGTAAATAGGTACATTGCACCACCGGCATATTCCCAATTACCTATAGCTAAACCAAATCCTACCGTACAAAGGGGTGGCATTAAAGCTGTTGCAATGGCTACACCAAAAATTACACTAGCAATCGTTCCTTTTTTAGCTCTAGCAATCACTAAAGCCAAACCACCAAAAAAAGCGATAAGTACATCACGAATATCGGGAGCTGTCCGAGCTAACAGCTCAGAAGATTCGTCCCTCAACGGGAAAAATTTAAAGAACAGGAAAGCGGTCAATACACTCAAAACCACCATTACCGCAAAATTTTTCAAGGACCTTTTTAATGTATCTAAATCATTGATGCCTACAGAAAGTCCTATCCCAAGAATTGGCCCCATTAATGGGGAGATAAGCATGGCTCCGATTACCACGGCTGTGGAGTTGGCATTAAGTCCTATAGATGCTATGAAAATGGAACAGATAAGAATCCAAGAAGTGTGCCCTTTGAAGGTAATATCCGCTATAATAGCTTCTTTTGTGGCTGCCTGATCCGTATTTGTGCGTATGTCCAAAAGTTCTGAAAGAAATTTTTTTGTACTCCCCACAAGTCCCTTTAGGTCTTTCTTTACCTCTTCCCCACTTTCGCTTGGCTTCTCGGTAGGAGTAATATTATCTTGATTCAATTTTTCTTCCATAACTAGGCATAATTATCACCAAAGGTATCCTTCACCTTTAACAGAACCTTTTTGATATCCTGTTCCTTTGACTTTGGATATATTAATAAAACCTCTTCTTTATCTACTATTATATAGTCTTTTAATCCATCCACGACTACGACTTTATCTTTTGGAGATCTTATCATATTACCATAAGCATCTTCAACCAAGACTTTAGCATTTACAACTGCATTTCCGGTTGCATCCTTCTCTAACTTATCGAATAAGGAACCCCATGTTCCCAAATCGTTCCAATCAAAAGTAGCCTCTAGAACAAAAATTGATTTCGATTGCTCCAAAATCGCATAATCTATTGATATGTTCTCGGCTTTGGGGTAGTTTTCGGCTATAAAATCCTTTTCAGCTTCATTATTGTAGAAAGACATCCCAGATTCAAATAATTTGTATTGTTCAGATTGATAATTTCTGAAGGCATTGACAATCGTTTTTACACTCCACATAAAAATACCGGCATTCCATAAAAAATTTCCTTGCGCTAAAAAGTCCTTGGCCGTTTCGTAATCAGGTTTTTCTCTAAACTGATTTACCTTTTTAATTTGCTTATTACTGGATTTATCAAATTCAATATAACCAAAACCAGTGTTAGGAAAAGTTGGTTTAATTCCTAGCGTACAAAGTACTTCTTCTTTTTCGCATTTTTCAAAACAAGCGGTAACATCTTTGGCAAAAGCCTCTTCATCCTCTATCCAATGATCACTAGGGGCAACTATCATTACCCCATCAGGATTCATTTTTTGAATCTTCAGTGCCGCATATAAAATGCAAGGTGCCGTATTCCGCATGGCAGGTTCCAAGACCACCTGCTCCTGTTTCACTTTGGGTAATTGCTCCAATACCAAATCATTATAGCGCTCATTGGTCAAAATCAGAATATTCTCCGTAGGCACAAACTTATTTAGGCGCTGAAATGTCTTCTGTATCAAGGTGTCTCCAGTACCCAACATATCGTGAAACTGTTTTGGATATTCCGTTGTGCTAATGGGCCAAAACCGTGATCCCACTCCTCCTGCCATTAATACGGCATAATAATTTTTGTTCATGTTAGGCATATATTAATTCTACTTCGGCATTAGGTTGAAATAGATAAATTTTTCCTGTATTGACCTCAATACACTCGTATCTTTTAACCTTTTTATTTCCTTTCCTAAACAACTTTCCATTGTAGATACGAAAGGTACTCCCAAATGGTAACTCAAAAACGTAAGATTTATTTAATTCTTGTTCATCAAATTGTTTTAAAGCAATGGACAGATTAGCATCCGTACTGCTACTGGCCTTTGGATTTCTAAAATGTTTGGCCAAGAGCGGTAATAGTTTTGAAGGAAAAATCTCTGGGCGAATACATGGTAACATAAGGTATTGAAAGGTTTTCTTCCATTCCAGACCGTGAGGCTTAATTCTTCTTCCGTATTTTTCAAAAGCCACTAAATGGGCTATTTCATGTACAAGTGTAATCAAAAATCGGTATTTATTAAGCGTTGCATTTACAGTAATCTGATGTTGACCGTCTGCCATTCTTCTATAATCTCCATGCCTGGTAACCCGCTCATTTACTATTTTCAAATGCACCTTATTTGCCTTAATAAGGTCAAAGCAATATGGAACGGCTCTTTCCGGCAGATATTTCTGAAGTACGTTTTCCATTAGAACAAAAATACCTGAAAAATAAATACTTGATTGTCAAAAAATTGGTAATATCGTTTAAAAATAACCATCCTCCAATATGAAAAAATACCTCTTGGCCCTTGTTATAATTTGTGTAATAAGTTGTTCGCCAAAACTATTTAGGGAAAAATGGACAAAGGAAACGGCTCCAGAAAATTTCACAGTAGTGTTTGATACTTCAAAAGGAAGTTTTCAAATAGAGGTAACTCGTAAACTTTCTCCAAAAGCGGTAGATAGATTTTACCAATTGGTAAAACACCATTATTTTGACAATCAACTTTTTTATAGAGTCAACCCAGGTTTTGTAGCTCAGTTTGGGAGTGGTGACAGTATAAATTATAAAAACTGGAACAGCATAAAAGTACCCGACGAACCCGTTTTGCAGGGAAATGCAAAAGGTACTTTAAGTTTTGCAAGGGGTGGTACTGAAACTAGAACTACCGATTTATTTATAAACTTAAATGACAACCACAGACTTGATACTTTATTCTACAATGAAGTTAGGGGTTTTCCAACATTTGGAAAGGTAGTTAAAGGGATGTCCAACGTAGAATCCCTATATGATGGCTATGCGGATAATACTATGGATAGTTTAGATCTCCTGTATTCCAATAGGCAAAAATTCTATGAGCTTTTCCCAAAATTAGACACCATTTATAAGGTAAGCCTATTGCCTTAATTATGGTGTACTGCTAGATACTTGTAATAACTTACCGTTGTATAATTTATTCCCTGTTAGGGAAAAATCCTTTATATAAGTTGCCATTTCCAAAGCGGTAGTGGGAGCCTGGTAGCCAGGAAAAGCTTCTTCCAACATCTCAGTTTGTACTGCACCTAAGGCCAGCACGTTAAATAATGGACCAGTTTCCTTAAATTCCTCCGCCCAAAGTTCGGTCATCGTAATCACAGCTCCTTTACTAGAGCTATATGCAGAAAGACCCGAGAATTTCAAACTACCCTGTACACCACCCATAGAACTAATGGTGACTACATGTCCATATTTTGGCATTATGGGCAAGACGGCCTTTGTAATTAAAGCTACTCCAAAAACGTTTACTTTGTATACTTCTTCAAATTCTTCAATCTCAGTCTCCAGAAAAGGTTTGTTCAATAATTTTCCGGCATTATTAATAAGTATATCCACCTGATTCCAATTATCCCTCAAAAAAACATGAACCTTTTGCATATCCGATGGTACGGACAAATCCATTGAAATAGCACTTATATTGTCAAGTTTCAGTGCTTCTATAGGTAGAATATTACGAGACAGAGCCAGAACCGCATGACCGCTTTCCGCAAATAGTTTCACTAATTCAAGGCCTATTCCCCTACTTGCGCCAGTTACAATAACATTTGCCATTAGTTATACTTAATTTCTTTGTTAGTTGCATTTGCTATTCCAGAGACGATAGGAATCAATTTATTTACAACTTTTGACATATGGGAAAAATCCATTTCAGAATTCTCGTCCCCAACTTTGTGGTAATGGTCAAAATTGGTAAAATCAAAAGTACTATAGGTCTGTGAGGGTATTTTAAAAACTTCATGAAATGGATAATTGTCCGAACGCATGAACAGGTTAAACTCCTTAGCCTTTGGTAAAAATCCAATTAATTCTTCCCCTGCATAGTTATTACTTACTTCTGCCAAATTAGAAAGCTCGTAGCCAGTGAGGTATAAAAGGTAATCCTTGTCTACCATAGGAACACCTACCATTTCAAAATTTAACATGGTGTAGAGATTTAAATCATCCTCAGTTAATTTGTGCGCCAAGTGCTTGGAACCCAAAAGCCCTTTTTCCTCAGCGCTAAATAATGCAAAGATGATACTCCTTTTATTGTTTTTAGCTTTTCCAAAATACCTTGCAAGTTCTAATACCGTAGTCGTCCCTGAAGCATTATCGTTGGCTCCATTGGCAATGGCATCCCCGTTCTCAGGACTTAGCATACCAATATGGTCATAATGGGCTCCCAAAATTATAAACTCGTTTTTCAGGTTCGGGTCCGTACCTTCCAAAACTCCAACCACATTATATGAAGGTTTATCATAATTTGTAAGCGTATCCCTATATGCCTGAAAATATGTAGTAATACCATTATCTACAAACACATCTTCAATAAAATTTGCTGCTTTTGCTATTCCCTCACTTCCTGAATCCCTTCCCTGTAAGTCATCCGAAGCTAGAAATTCCATTATTTTTTTGATGTCCTCGATAGAAGAAAATTGTACATCTATTTTACCATCTGAAACAATCATAGTTTCCATTTCCGAAGGTTGTTCTACGATTCTACCTTTTACGCCCTTTGGTATATTGTCTGGGTTTAATGTTGTTTCTTGATTAATTTTCGTTGTGCCACACCCCATCAAAAAGAGGATTTGCAGTAAGACAACTATTTTTTTCATAGGAATTTGATTGTTTTTCTAAATATAAAAAAAGCATCCCATAAAAGAGATGCTATTAAAAGGCATTTTAAAACAGAATCATCATGCCAACATAGTCACAGGATTCTCTACAAAATAGCGTAATGTCTGTAAAAACTGTGCTCCCACTGCTCCATCCACTGTTCTATGGTCACAAGCAAGCGTAAGTTTCATAGTACTTCCCACTACAATCTCGCCATTTCTTACAACCGGTTTTTCTACGATTGCACCTACGGAAAGAATGGCAGAGTTTGGTTGATTTATAATAGAGGTAAACTCTAATATCCCAAACATTCCCAAGTTAGAAACTGTAAAAGTACTTCCCTCCATTTCGGAAGGAGCAATTTTCTTGCTCCTG
Organism: Maribacter sp.; assembly: GCA_049645725.1. GTDB lineage: Bacteria > Bacteroidota > Bacteroidia > Flavobacteriales > Flavobacteriaceae > Maribacter. Next base: position 14,489 of record JBARUM010000033.1, on the reverse strand, counting down.
GCTTTACCTGCTAAATCTTTTACGACCGCCCCAATTTGAGTTAAGCCCAACTGATCCGCAAATTTCACTACTGGCACAACAAGGCCTTCGTCTACTGCAACGGCGACCCCCATATGAATATGTTTATTGTATCTTGTGGTATCACCGTTCCACGAGGTATTGACCTGTGGATGTTTTTTTAACGCCATGGCACAAGCTTTTAATACCATGTCATTAAAAGAAACCTTAGTATCTGGCAAACTATTTATCTGGACACGCGATTCTTTCGCATTGTCCATATCAACTTCAATAGTCAGGTAAAAATGTGGTGCCGTAAATTTAGAATTCCCCAGTGCCTTAGCGATAGCCTTACGCATGTTAGAATTCTTAACTTCCTCTGAACCTTCCTCGCCGACCGGCAAACTAATAGGTGAGAGCGCTGGTGCTACGGTTTCGGATTTAGAGGTAGGTGCTACAGCCTCTTTTAATGGCTCATAATTCTCAATATCCTTCTTAATGATTCTTCCATTATCACCAGAACCAGTGACATTAGACAAATCTATACCCTTATCCTCGGCGATTTTTTTAGCCAACGGCGATGCAAAAATACGTTGGCCATCATTAATAACTTTAGATTCCGTATTTGATGATGAGTCCGTTTGGACCTCAGCTTTTTCTTCTTTGGTTTTAGTGGAAGGATCTTCTGATTTTTCAGCGGATGAGCTAGCATTTAATACAGCATCAACATCCGTTCCTTCAGGACCTATAACGGCCAAAACTGTATCAACCGGAGATGATTCCCCTTCCTGTATGCCAATGTATAATAGAACGCCCGAATAAAAAGACTCAAATTCCATTGTGGCTTTATCTGTCTCTATTTCGGCAAGAATATCACCTTCCTCAACAGTATCTCCTACTTTCTTTAACCAAGTAGCCACAGTGCCTTCCTCCATAGTGTCGCTTAATCGTGGCATTTTCACCACCTCTACACCTTCCGGGATTTCTGCTGTTTCGGTCATAATAGCGGCTGTTTCTTTCTCAGGCTCCTCTTTGGGAACATCCGCTTTTGTTTCCGCAGTAGCTGAACCTTCACCTAGCAAGTCTGAAATATCTTCACCCTCTTCACCGATAATTGCTAAAAGAGAATCTACTGGTGCCGTATCACCTTCAGGAATACCTATATGCAGTAACGTACCTTCATTGAAGGATTCGAATTCCATTGTAGCCTTATCAGTTTCGATTTCAGCAAGAATGTCACCTTCTTCAATTTTGTCTCCCACTTTTTTCAACCACGCAGCAACAGTACCTTCTTCCATGGTGTCACTTAAACGGGGCATATTTACAACTATAGCCATTTAATTATAATTTATGTTGAACAAATGGAAAATCTTCTTGTTCGTAAACCATATCGTACAATTGATTTACTGGTGGATAATCTGACTCCTCTGCAAATTTTTCGCATTCTGAAACCAATGCCTTTACCCGTTTGTGAATTTTTTTTATTTCCTCATCCGTAGCGTACTTTTTTTCTTTGATAACATCCAAAACCTGTGTTATGGGATCAATCTTCTTGTATTCTTTCACCTCATCCTTAGTCCTATAGTGCTGTGCATCTGACATTGAATGCCCCCTGTAACGGTAGGTCTTCATTTCAAGAAAAGTTGGCCCACCACCGCTTCGTGCTCTTTCAATGGCCTTGCTCATCTCCTGAGCCACCGTAACGGGATTCATTCCATCAACAGGACCACAGGGCATTTCGTAACCCAATCCAAGCTTCCAAATATCTGTTGAGAAAGACGTTCGAGCTACTGAAGTTCCCATGGCATAACCATTGTTTTCACAAATGAACACAACCGGTAATTGCCACAGCATAGCTAAGTTAAAGGTTTCGTGTAATGACCCTTGCCTAACAGCACCATCTCCCATATAACATAGAGTAACCGCATCACTACCATTATATTTATCGCCAAAAGCCATTCCTGCTCCTAACGGAATTTGCCCTCCAACTATACCGTGTCCACCATGAAATCTATGCTCTTTTGAAAAGATATGCATTGACCCCCCCATTCCTTTGGAAGTTCCTGTGACCTTTCCATAAAGCTCAGCCATTACACGCCTTGGATCTACTCCCATTCCAATAGGTTGTACATGATTCCTATATGCAGTAATCATTCTGTCCTTAGTTAGGTCCATTGCATGCAGTGCTCCAGCCAGAACAGCTTCTTGACCGTTATATAAGTGAAGAAAACCCCTTACTTTCTGTTGGATATAAACCGCAGCCAGTTTATCCTCAAACTTTCTCCATAGAAGCATGTCCTCATACCATTTCAGATAAGTCTCTTTGGTGATTTTTTCCATTAATTATGTCTTTATTATTGTAAATCTCTTTGGACGTGAAAAGCTTAACTATATTTTGCCTTGCAAGAGAACAAAAATACACATATAAATGAATCGATAAAAAAAATAGAAGTAAAAGGCTAGAAGAAATTTATAGCTTAACAAAAATGCTAGCAAACGTGTTTTATGAATACAGCATTTAAGTAGCTCATATCAAAAATGAACTATTAAAGCTCAAAGGAAGAATATCCTCTATGGAGTTGCATTGAATAACGTTTCCAACCTCACCCATAAGCAGTAATTTTATGGGTTGTTTTTGTTTAAACTCATATTCGGAAATTGCTTGGCGACAATTTCCGCATGGAGCAGCGGGCGTAATTACTTTATGTTTAGATGAGGCGGCAGATATTGCAATCGTTTTAATTTTAGCTCCCGGGAACTTGGCGCCTGCATGAAATACCGCCACTCTTTCAGCACATAAGCCTGATGGGTATGAAGCGTTTTCTTGATTGTTACCAATAACTATTTCATCATTTTCCATAAGAACAGCAGCTCCTACCTTAAAATTTGAATAAGGTGCATATGCATTTTCCCTTGCTTCAATAGCCCTGTTAAGAAGAAGTATATCATCCTTACTTTCCAATTCTTGAAGACTATCATAAACGATGACCTCAAAACTGAATTTTTTCTTTATTGCCATTTAAAATATATTATTAAAGCACCATAATTCATTTCAACTAAGCACAAGATAGGTAACTTTTAAAAGAAGAAAGCCCGCTATGGGGCGGGCTTTCTTCTTTATTGTTATTTTTTATTAATCATTAATATACTCTTCACCCAAGTTGAATGTAAGTGAAAAACGCAACGTATTTTCCAAAGGATTTCTCACTTGCGAAGCCGAAAACAAATAGGACAAGTCTATTTGGGCAGCCTTAAATTTAAAACCTGCACCAAGTGAAAAAAACTTTCTAGAACCCTTTTCTTCGCTTTCGTTAAAATAACCGGTTCGTATCATAAAAGCATCCTGATATGAATATTCCGCACTCATTGCCCACGTAAATTCTTTTAATTCTTCACTGAATCCATCAGGTGCATCGTTGAAAGATCCAAAAATACCACTAAAACCACTTTCGTTCTGATAGATATCATTATCTTCAGAATCAATATCTCCATCACCATCAAAATCTTGCGGCGTAGGAACCAAGAGCTTACTAAATTCCGAAGTAAGTGCTATAACATTATCTTGGTCTAGGATAAAGTCAAATCCTAACCCCAACCTCATGTTGCTTGGTAAAAAGTTTTCCTGACCTCCTTCGTCATATCTTATTTTACCTCCAATATTAGAGAAGTTAAAACCAGCTCTCCAACGTCCGTCAAAGTTATTGTAAGCAACTTCGCGCGAGCGGTAGTAACCGGCAACATCTACAGCAAAAGAGCTGGCAGCTTGGGAGTCCGTACTTGCATCCTGAAACTTTAAGTTAGAACTTATGAATCTTCCGGCAACGCCCATGGAAAAAGTTGGACTCAATTTTAAGGAATATGATCCATCCAAAGCAAATTCGTTAGGCTTTACCCTTGTTCCGATATCAGATGCAGTCTGTCTTAATTCAATTTCTCCTAAGGTAAAATATCGTAAACTAACAGCAAAAGCACTTTTATCGTCAAGCTTATTGTAAAAATTTCCGCTCAGCAATCCAATGTCGGCAATTACACTTTCCAAAAAAGGGGTGTAACTAAGACCTATTCCTGTTTTTCTTTCAGCAAATGCAAATTTTGCAGGATTCCATTGTTGCGAAAATACGTCGACCGAAGTCGCAACGCCCATATCGCCCATACCTGCAGAACGGGCATCAGCGGCAATAGTTAAAAATGGCACCGCGGTAGTGATAACACGTTGATTGTCCTGAGCAGTCAATTTTACAATGCAAAATAACGCAAAAATTATCGATGTTTTTTTCATCTAATGTGGGGTGATTTAGGCGGGCAAAATAATGTTTTACTATTTGCCTCTAATGATAGTATTTTACATGTTAACGCCCTTTTTATGATAATCTTGTATTAACCTAACATTATTTTATGCTTTTTGTTTCTCAAAAACCCTACAACCTAACTATACCTTAATTGCCTGTGACTGCCCCGTAAATTCCCGTATGTATAAAAAAAGAAAAACAAAGACCATACTATAATGCTTTTTGTGGCGTTATGACTGATAGGTGGCACATTTTTAACAAGGCGTACAAGACATGAATGTTAAATTTATTTTGGAGTATAAAATAATATAATGAAAACATCGTTTTAATCACCGAAAGTGTTTTAAAAATTAATCAAAATGCAATTCATAACGCTATTATAGAAATAGATAGTAAGTTATAAAGATTGAACTCAAGTCCTAATTATGAAAAAACAGTTTACAAAATTTGTACTCTCATTAACCGTTATTGCGGGAGGTTTTACGGTAACCAGCTGTTCCAAATCTTCATCTTCATCTAAAAATACATCTAGAGCTACAGGTTGGAAAATTAATGCAAAGGAAGGTGGCTTTCAGTATAATACTGATTTTAAAGAGCAGGAAACTGCTCCAGGCCTGGTGTTTGTAGAAGGTGGTACTTTTACCAAGGGTAAGGTACAAGATGATGTTATGCACGACTGGAACAACACACCTACTTCGCAGCACGTACAGTCTTTTTACATGGACGAGACAGAAGTGACCAATGTGATGTATCTTGAGTATTTGGATTATTTAAAAAGTGTTTATCCGCCAGAAAATCCAAAATATGCAAATATTTACAAAGGCGCTCTTCCAGATACACTTGTTTGGAGAAACAGATTAGGTTTTAATGAAACCATGACCAATAACTACCTTAGACACCCTGCCTATGCAGAATATCCGGTAGTAGGTGTAAACTGGATACAGGCAACTCAATTTGCGGAATGGCGTACGGACCGTGTTAACGAGGTAATGTTGGAAAGAGAAGGATACTTATCTGAAGATGCCAAATACCAGGCAGCAACAGGAGAGGTTGCAGGCACTTTTAGTACTGAAGCCTACCTTAATAGACCAGAATCAGTTTACAATGGTCAGATTGATTCGCTTCAAGGGAAAAATAAAAAAGATAGTGTTTCCGTATTCGCTAAGCGAAGTAGCGGAGTTATTATGCCCGAATATAGGCTTCCTACAGAAACAGAGTGGGAATATGCAGCTCAAGCAAATCAAGGCACTAGGGAATACAACAACTACAGAGGTAGAAAAAAATATCCTTGGGAAGGTGATTATACCAGAAATGGACAAAGGGTTGGTAGAGGTGACCAATTGGCAAACTTTAAGCAGGGAAAAGGAGATTACGGCGGTATAGCAGGCTGGTCTGATGATGGTGCCGATATTACAGCACAGGTAATGTCCTATAAGCCGAACGATCTTGGGCTATATGATATGGCAGGAAACGTGGCGGAATGGGTTGCAGATGTATATAGACCTATAGTAGATGACGAGGTGAGCGATTTTAATTATTATAGAGGGAACATCTACATGAAAACGGCCATTGGAGAAGATGGTAAAGTTCAAATTCTTAGAGACTCTATTGCTTATGACACCCTACCAAACGGTAAAATAGTAGCGATTAATTTACCTGGTGAAATTAAAATGGTTGCCATTGATGAAGAAGAAACTTACTTAAGAACCAACTTTTCTTCTAGTGACAATAGAGGCTACAGGGATGGTGATCCAGGCTCCTCAAGATTCTTTGATCGCTTTAGCGACGAGGATGACGAAAATCAACGTAAAATGTACAATTCCCCAAAACACAAAGTAGAAAGGGATTCTGCAGGTACGATGACGAGACAGTACGACCAATCCAATACCAGAACATCGCTTATTAATGATGAAGTAAGAGTATACAAAGGAGGTTCTTGGAGTGACAGAGCATATTGGCTAGATCCTGCGCAAAGAAGATATTTGCCACAATATATGGTCACGGATAACATTGGATTTAGATGTGCAATGTCCAGAGTAGGTTCAAAATCCAAAACAAAGAACAAAACAGTTAGAGGAAAAAAGGCTAAATAGCCTTTTTTCCCAACAACGATAATAAAAAAGCCCTTTCTTTAAAGGGCTTTTTTTTATCTTCGATTCTATGAAAATTGATACCCTCCACAAAATTTTTCTTAATTATCGATCGCTGAGTACGGATACAAGAAAAATAAAAAAAGATGATATTTTTTTAGCTCTAAAAGGTGATAATTTCAATGGAAATGAATACGCTGAACTGGCTCTTGAAAAAGGGGCTAGCTATGTTATTGTGGACCAAGATAAATTTGTCCTAAACGAAAGGACCATATTAGTAGGTGATGTACTGGAGACCCTTCAGGAACTGGCTAATTTTCATCGTAATTATTGCCAAGCCAAAGTAATAGGCCTAACAGGCAGTAACGGAAAGACAACCACTAAAGAATTGATTAATGCCGTTTTATCAAAAAAATATAGAACAATTGCCACAAAAGGCAACCTTAATAATCATATAGGGGTTCCGCTCACATTATTATCCATAAAGGACGACACGGAAATTGCAATTATAGAAATGGGTGCAAACCATCAAAAAGAAATTGAATTCCTATCAAAAATTGCCGAACCGGATTTTGGATACATTACTAACTTTGGCAAAGCCCATCTCGAAGGTTTTGGCGGCGTTGAAGGTGTTATAAAAGGTAAAAGTGAGCTATATGACTATCTAATCCCTCATAATAAATGCATTTTCATGAATGCTGATGATCCCATTCAAAAGGAAAAATTAGGGCGTTATATTAACAAATACGGATATAGCACAAACGACACGAATTTCTTTAAAATTGAATTCATAAATGCTAACCCTTTTGTTGAGCTCAAAGTTAAAAACTTAACTATTAGAACTAAACTAATTGGTGCCTATAACTTCTCCAATTGTTGCGCAGCAATTCTTATTGGAAAATACTTTAACGTTGAATTAGAAACTATCGGTGAGGCCATTGAGGCTTATGAACCAAAGAACAATCGTTCTCAGGTTATAACCAAAAATGGGCACAAAATAATACTGGATGCCTACAATGCAAATCCAACAAGTATGAAAGCGGCTTTAGAAAGTTTTAAAAACTTAAAGGCAGAACCCAAGACTTTATTTTTAGGGGACATGTTTGAGCTTGGTGATAGCACTACTCAAGAACACCAGGATATAGTAGATTTAACGGAGCAACTAGGGTTTTCCAACGTCATGCTAGTTGGTGAAAATTTTTACGCCACTAAAACTAATTTTCTGAAATTTGCCTCTTTTGATGATATCAAAAAATATTTAAAAAAACATAAAATAACCTCAAAGTCTACTTTACTCATAAAAGGTTCTAGAGGAATGGCATTAGAGCGTATTCTGGAAATTATTTAACATTCTGATAAACCATATTGTGGGACATACTGGATTCGAACCAGTGACCTCTGCCCTGTCAAGGCAGCGCTCTAAACCAACTGAGCTAATATCCCTATCGGGCGGCTAAGGTAAAACTTAATTTCCTTTCAGAAAAGGAACCAAATCAAATTAAGGAAATCGATATTAGGATTATTGTTTTGCCTTAAATCAATAAGATAATTAATGAGTATATGGAACCGTACCTGTCTCGTCCATGGTGTATCCCCATTTTTCAATATAGTCTATCCCGGGAAGAAATTCATCACCTGTTTCGTCCAATCGACTAGCCAATTTTTTTTCTAAATCGTCTTGTAGGGCAATAAATTCATCGGTGCCAATTAAATTATTCAGTTGATAAGGGTCATTTTTGTTGTCAAATAGCAGCCAAGGACCATTTAGATCTCTAACGTAGGTGTAGCGCTGGGTTATAATAGCCCTATATTCTCTACCACCATGCCTTACTTTATTCCACTGACCAAAGGGTTGTACACAGGAAAGCAATGTAGCCTCCCCTACTTGTTCTTTTCCTTCTAAATACTTTCTATAATTTATACCCTCAACACTAGGTGGAATTTCAATATTACAAAGCCCAAGAAGCGTTGGCATAATATCCTCTGAATTCATTAATGCATCACGCGCACCTGTGGCAATTTTAAGCTTTTCGGGAATATGGTATAACATAGGTACCCTAGCAGATTCCTCGTACGGTTGTTGTTTTTTGTAAGTACCATGGGAACCAAGAAGATTTCCATGATCAGCCGTAAAAACAATAATAGTATTATCAAATTGACCAGTTTCTTTTAGGTTTTTAATGACCTTTCCAATCATATCATCCAATGCAGCGATGTGGGCATAGTAGCTGGCCAAATCTTTCTTTGCTTGTTCCCTCATATGGTCCGGAACATTTTTATGTAAGATGATTTTACTGGGATCAAAACGATTTCTGTACTCTTCAGGAGCGGCATGGTATGGGGCATGCGGAGTACCATATGAAACCAGCAGCAGAAAAGGGTTTTCCGTGATTTCTTTATGTTTGATATAATCGATGGCGGCATCTGTTTGCTCAAAAGTATCATAGCCTTCCCAAACTTTTTGTATTGTATCGGTATTATCGTAATAAACTGATTTGTTGTAATTATGAGTACATTCATTGCCTTTCCAAAATTCAAAACCCTGCCTTCTTTTACCGGGTGGTACATTCTGTAATCTTCCATGCCCGTCTAAATGCCATTTGCCAATATAACCTGTATCATAACCTTCTTTCGCAAACACCTTTGCGATCGTAACGGCATTGGTATCTAACTGTACATCGTTCATAAAAACACCATGGGTCAAAGGCCTTTGACCTGTTAGAAGTGATGCCCTGAAAGGCGAGCAAACTGGCATTCCCGAAACGGCATTTTTAAAATTAACACTCATTGCTGCCAAACTATCAAGGTAAGGTGTTCGGACGTTAGGGTCACCAGCATAACCTGTTGCCTGAGCCCGCCATTGATCCGTTAGTAAAATTAAAACATTAGGCTGCTTTACTTCTAGTAACTCAGTAGCGTTTTCGTTCTTTGAATTACAAGAGACAATAAATATTAAAAGAGCGATAACAATTACTGTATTTTTCAAAAGGTGAAAATATTTAAATCCTATATTTCTCTTCAAAATTGCTCACGGCATATAAAAAACATTTTCTAAATTGACCGAAACAGGGCTATTATCAGTATTTGTTTCCATCATATCTTTCATGTAAGCCCACCATTTTTTGCAAATATCGGTTTTGGCAATGGCATTCCATTTTTCTTCAGACTCTACCTCAGCGTAACCAAATAAAAAGTTAGTTTCCTCATCCAAAAAAATACTATAATTATGAATTCCGTGCTCTTTCAGAATTTTTTCAAGTTCAGGCCAAATCGGATTATGTTTTTTTATATACTCGGCTATCTTATCGGGATAGACTTTCATTTTGAATCCTTTTCTAATCATTTGATTTTTCAATTACGGTTAATCCTTTAGGAGCTTCTAATTCTGTTTTTACTGTTCCGTCCTTATTTGTCGTGTGGCTCACCTTCAGTACGCCGTATTTGGTAGGGAAACTTCCCTTTGCCCATTCAAGGTCTCCCAAGTTGGGTGCGATTTTTACTTTTTCACCGCCATCCACCACATGGATTCCGAGTACATGTTGGCTCAACCAAGAAGTGGGTCCGCTAGCCCAACCATGGCACAGACTATGTCGGTAACCAACATAGCAATATTCCCCGAAATCACCATGAATGTCAAAATTGGTAGTGGGAATTATTTCATCGATTCGCCCGCTATTCGCAACATCGAGTACGTCAAAATCTTCCCAAAAGGAGGTCGCCCCCAAATCGAGCATTCCGCCCCAATAATCCCGAATTACCCGAAGTCCGCCTTCATAATCCTTTGCCTTGGCCATCGCTTCGAGAATGTAATAGCCGTAAAAAGTGGACATGCGTTGCACGCCATCTTTCGTCAAAACTTCTTTGTTGGCTTTTTCGGCATCTACCAAATTGGCCAATGCCATCAAAGCGGCCGCTTGTTTCGTAGTATTGTCTTTTGGTTTGTGTTTTTTAAGTCGTTCGGCCGTTTTCGCATATTTGGTCTGTAGGTCGGTTTTTCCGAGGATGGCCATCATATGCGCTCCGGCCTCAAAGGTCATGACCATCATCGCCTGTAAACCGGCATGAACGGCTACCGGTATTTCACTGGTGGGCCAGTCCAAGAATCGATTTCCGTCCAGGATTTCCTTATTATCCTTATCGATAAAAGTGCTGAGTCGGTCCAACAGCGCAATCATATAGCTTTCCTGTTCCTTTAGGTAATCGAGGTCCCCGTGGTAATCATAAATGTTCTTATGGATGAGCAACCACCACATGGAGTATGAACTGATGCCGTTCATCCATTGCGGCAAGGGGTGTTGGTCGCGCGCTAAATCTAGGCTCTTGCGCACGATGTCATGGTTTCCGAAAACGGTATTGATCGTCATTACTTCAGGATGCATATCACCCACCCATACCAAGCGGTCACGTTTGATACCGTCCCACAGATAATTTTGCATGTTGAGGTGTACGGTGTAGGCTCCGGTCATCCAAATATCGTTTAGGCGTTCGTCATTGCTTTCAAAACTTCCTAAATATGGAATATCACGATAAACAAAGGCCGCATCCATAGATTTTATCGGTGCATCTTCATCCGCTTCAACCACATCCACCCGCAGAAAACGAAAACCGGTTTCGCCCACTTCTACTGTTCCCAACCAAGGGACTTCAATGATAAAATCTCGTAAGGAGTGCTCATTGGTAGCATTTTGTTTTCCTCCAATGTCTGACATTGCCTCGCCTACGGATTCTCCAAAACGCAGTCGCAATTTCAAAGGTGTTTTGCTTTCGCGGATACCCATCGAAATTTTCACGCCCCCGTTGATTTCTTTGCCGTAATCCAGCAGAATCCCCGGTTTTGTGTCGGTCGTGCTGATAAATCGAAAGAGATTTTGGTCGTTCACGGCGACTTGTCCGTTTCCCTTTTGAAGTAGGGTTTCGGCATTTTGAATGGATGTTCCTGAATTGTCCGACTGCCAAACAATACGTTGTGGCGTGAGATAGGTTTTGACCATTTCCGATGGAACGGCCTTTTCGTTGTCCGCAGCGTCGAAAACAGGAGGAAGTTGCCCAAACCCAATGGTAACCGATAGTAACAGGCAGCATACAATACAGATTTTCTTCATTTTTTGGAATTAATTTGTTCTCAAATAAAGCCTCTAAAAAGGGGCATCCCGATAAAAATAAACCTTGTATAACGTTGATGCATCCTGTACAATACTGCTATAAACTAGTTCCTTAAAGGCGCGGCGCAAAAAGGATGAGTTTTTACCTTATAGTACAGGATGCTTTTTGGTATTTCGCCACCTATCTTGACTCAAATTCTACGACTATCCGTTGCACTCAAAATTCAGAACACCAATGAAGACCAAAATCATACTGTTATGGGCCATTTTAGCCATGGTCCATTCTTATTCCCAAAGCGATAAAACGAATGTTCTTTCCGTACATGAAACAAGAGTTGAATATCTAGAAAATCCCGAGGGAATTGATGTACTCAAACCTCGTTTTAGTTGGATTTTAAAAGGGGAAGGCCGAAACAGGTCGCAATCGGCCTATCAAATTGTGGTGGCTTCCTCACAGGAAAATCTATCCGAGGGCAATTTTGAAATTTGGGATAGCGGTAAAATCGCTTCCAACCAAACCAATCAAATCGAATATGCCGGAATTCCCCTGGCATCGGGTACGAAATACTTTTGGCAAGTCCGGGTCTGGGACGAATCGGACAATCCATCGCAATGGAGTACACCCGCCTACTGGTCTATGGGACTCCTGAAATTTTCAAATTGGAAGGGAATTTTTATAGGCCATGATGTAGGTTATGATAAAACCGATAAATACGATAGTCTCTACTTGCCGCCTGCCAGATACTTGCGAAAATCTTTTTCCATAAACAAGAAAATCAAAAAGGCTACGGCCTATACGACAGCCTTGGGACTCTACGAATTGCGACTCAACGGAAACAAAGTCGGGGACGATTATTTCTTACCGGGATGGACGGACTATAACAAACGACTCTACTACCAAACTTTTGATATTACCGAGCGTTTGCAGGAAGGCGAAAATGTCATCGGTGCGATTATTGCCGATGGCTGGTATGCCGGTTATATAGGGTATGCGCTTTTGGTGCGTTTGGATAAGGTTCGGGAATTCTACGGCGTGAACCCATCGTTTATGGGGCAGATTCAAATCGAATATGAAGACAGTTCTACCGAAATAATTGCTTCCGATTCCTCCTGGAAAGCCAACGAAGGCCCAACGCGGGAGGCCGATATCATTATGGGCGAAACCTATGACGCACGATTGGAACATTCAGGTTGGGACGAACCCAATTATGACGATAGCGCATGGCAAAATCCAAAAGTCTACACCTACCCAAACGGAAAGCTAGAGGCACACCCGGGGACAAAAGTGAAGAACACGGAAGTATTGAAACCTATAGCAATGACCCAACCAAGTGCAGGAACCTATGTTTTCAATTTGGGGAAGAACATTGCGGGTATCGCATCGCTCAAAGTAAAAGGGCCAAAAGGAACCAAAGTACAATTGCGTTTTGGGGAAATTCTAAAAAGTGACGGTAACATACAGACCGAAAACCTTCGAAAAGCACGGGCAACGGACACCTATATTTTAAAGGGAGAGGGCGAAGAAATTTGGCAGCCCAAATTTACCTATCATGGCTTTCAGTATGTGGAGGTAACCGGATATCCCGGAAAACCGACCTTGGATGCCATCACGAGCCTTGTACTCAGCTCCATCGAAACCGATGCCAGTACATTCAGCGCATCCAACCCGATGAACAATACCCTCTTTGAGAATATCAAGACCACACAAAGCGCGAACTTCTTTGAAGTCCCTACCGATTGTCCACAACGCGATGAACGCCTCGGGTGGACCGGAGATGCCCAAGTGTACATGCGGTCGGCTTCGTACAATTCAGATGTGGCCGCTTTTATGACCAAGTTTTTGATCGATTTGGACGATGCCCAACGCTGGTACGGTGCCTATCCGAATTTTGCGCCTTTTCCCTACTCACGGCCCAACCAATACGCTCCCGCTTGGATGGATGCCGGAATCATCATTCCCTATAACATGTACAAGGTGTACAATGATACCCGCATTTTGGAATACATGTACGCGGGTATGGAAAAGTTCATGGAGTTCCAAGAGGATGCCAGCACCGACTTTTTAAGGCCCGGCGGAGGTAACAATTGGGGCGATTGGCTCGCCGTTAATGAAGAAACAAGCCATGACTTTATCGGGGCATCCTTTTACGGGTACGATGCGAAATTGATGGCCGAAATGGCCGAGGCCTTAGGGAAAACTGAGGATGCAACAAAATATCGAAAGCTCTTCGAAAACATTAAAAAGGCCTTTGCGGAACAGTATATTCTGGATAATGGCCGCACTTCAGAAGATACCCAGACCACCTATGCGTTAGCCTTGTATTTTGATTTATTTCCAGAGGAACTGGCCGAAAAAGGAGCCGCCCGTTTGGCGGAAAAAATAGAAAAGAACGGTTACAAATTTGCCACAGGTTTTCTGGGTACCAAACACGTAATGTTGGCCTTGTCCAAATATGGATATAACGATATTTCCTATAAAATCTTCCAGCAGACGGAGTATCCAAGTTGGGGCTATTCCGTGGAAAATGGCAGTACTTCGATTTGGGAGCGTTGGAACAGCTATACCAAAGATGACGCCGCGAATTCCGATATCAACGCCAGAATGAATTCCTTTAGCCATTATGCCTTCGGGTCGGTCGCAGAATGGATGTTCCAACATGCTGTGGGCATCGATACCGAAGATGCGGGCTATCGCAACATCATCATCAAACCTGCCATAAGCAGGGAAATGGATTTTATAAAGGGTAGCTATAAAAGTATCAACGGCAACATCGCCTCCGCTTGGAATTGGAAGGGAAATAAAGTGGAAATGAATATTGAAATTCCCGTGAATACGAAAGCGAAAGTCCATATTCCAACGAGTAAATTATCCGATATTAAGGAAGGGAACAAAAGCATCGCTAAGAACCCTTCGATTACGGTTTTGGAGTCCAATGAAAAGGAAACTGTTCTTGAAGTAGGATCTGGAAATTATTCGTTTCGTGCAACGGTGTTGCCATGAACCAACTATT